>JAHFIJ010000017.1 GCA_023246445.1 Candidatus Woesearchaeota archaeon | reverse complement strand
TGAGTTAACATTTTACTAATATTAAGTGTTTATAGTATTTAATCTTTATTTTACACTCTTTAGTCGTTTCTTAGTTTTTACAATATTTTTGTAATATTTACAGAAAAGTCATAATATTTACAATAAAATTGCAAATTTTACGCAATTCATCTCAAGACCTAAAGGAATGAGATTTGCTTAGAAGATTTTAAAAAGGATGAATTAAACAGATTATAAATCCCTGCCTAGTTTAACGGTAAAACCCTCGGCTGTAGACATTAAGTCACTGTTTGACTTTAAGCATAAGCTAAGGATGAAAAACAGGCAGCTACCGAGAGACTGGTGGTTCGATCCCGCCGGCAGGGACATCATTTTTACAACTATAAAATACTAAAAAAACAACAGCGAAACGTTTATAAACACACTAAAAACCTCAATCTTAATAATTTAAAGGTTTTCAAAGATATTTAAAAAAACCTTAGATTTATACCAAAATCTCTCAAAAATCAGGTTTAATATTCAAAATCCCACGGAACAGCCTCAAAAATGATAAAAAGAAGGAAAAAACCCCTTAGAAACCTATTTATCGGTATTTCAGCTAATATTTACAACTCACAATGCCCTGGTAGTGTAGAGGCCTATCTTGAAAAACAAGGGCTAATCATCCGACCCTGTCAAACATTTTCATGCAGAACGGTCGGGACCCGAGTTCGAATCTCGGCCAGGGCGAATGGACCGGTAGCTCAGCTTGGTAGAGCACTTGAAACTTATAATCTTAATAAAATAGTTAGTGAAGCTTTTAACCAAGTGGTCGTGGGTTCAAATGAAATTTTCTTTGAAACTAAAAATCTCAGGGAAAACTAATGAAAATCCCATCCGGTCCAAAAATCTCTAAAAATGGAAAAAACAACAACAGACAAATTTGATCAGCCAGACCATATGTTTGTCCCAAAGCATATGTTATTGTCCGAAGAAGAAGAAAATGAATTGTTAGTAAAGTATAACATTTCAAAAAAACAATTGCCGTGTATCCTGGTTACTGATCCTGCTATAAAAAGATTAAATCCAAAAATTGGAGACATAATAAAAATCATAAGAAACTCTCAGACATCTCCAAACTCTCCATATTATAGGGTGGTGATAAGTGGTAAATAAAAATATATTATTAGAAAAATTTTATGAGGAAAATAGTTTTGTAGCGTCAAATATAGCTTCTTATAATAATTTTATAGATATAGAAATGCAAAGAATAGTAGAAGAAATGGGGGAAATCATTCCTACAATCATTCCTCCGGAAATTAAGGAATTTAAAATTAAACTAGATAAAATTAATATTACAAAGCCATGGCTAATAGAAGCAGATGGTAGTAAAAGGCCGATATATCCAAGTGAAGCAAGAATTAGAAAACTAACATATTCTGCCCCAATTAATATAGAAATCAACGCAATTATAGAAGGTGTCCAAAGGGAATCATTCACAGCCCATATTGGTAATATCCCAATAATGTTAAAATCAAAATACTGCCACTTGACTGATATGAAAAAAGAAGAATTAATTGCTCATGGGGAAGACCCTGATGATCCGGGTGGTTATTTTATTTTAAATGGTAATGAAAGGTTGTTGATTACAGTTGAAGACCTATCTTCAAACAAGCTATTTGTGCAAAGAGCAAAAGTCGGAGCAAGTAAATTTGTCGGTAAACTATTCTCAGAAAGAGGGGCATTAAGAATTCCACATACAATTGAACAAATGAAAGACGGTGTTATTTATTTAAGCTTCACAAGATTCAAGAGAATCCCTGTTATGTTGCTCATAAAAGCCCTTGGTATAAACAAAGATAAAGAAATTATGGATTTTATTTCTGACGAAAAGCAATATGATGACATTTACTTAAACCTATACAACTCAATTAATATTAAAACAGAATCTGAAGCATTAGAAGAGTTATCAAAACTAATGATGATCAACCAGCCTAAAGAAGTTAAGATACAAAAGACAAAAGAGAATCTAGATAGGTATTTACTCCCTCATTTAGGCATTACACCAAAAGAGAGAACAATAAAAGCAATGAATCTATGCAAATTAATAAAAAGATTCTTATTGGTTGCTAGAGATAATATAAAACAAGCGGGCAAGGATCATTACATGAACAAGAAGCTTAAGCTTTCTGGGGATTTATTGTCAGACTTGTTTAGAGTTAATATGCGTGTGTTAATTGATGATATACTATATAACTATCAGAGGTTAGTTAAAAGAGGGAAATTCCATTCATTAAGGATTTTAGTCAGAGAAAAACTATTAACTAGCAGAATACAAAGTGCAATGTCTACTGGTATCTGGACTGGTGGAAGAAAAGGCATCAGCCAGAATATAGATAGAACAAATTTTCTGGCAACTTTATCTCATCTGCAAAGAGTTGTTTCTTTACTATCAACAACGCAGGAAAATTTTGAAGCAAGAGAATTACATTCTACGCATTGGGGTAGGTTATGTCTTAAAAAAGATACTAACATCCTGCTATCAGACATGCACTCAACAAAGACCATGGAACAATTAGAGAACTACTGGCCACAGCATAAAGTTGCTACATTTGACACAAGAAATAAAAATTTCGCAAATTCTGCAATCTCAAAATATTTTAAATCAAATCCGATTTTATCAAACAAAAAAGTTTTCAAATTAACTCTTGAAAGTGGAAGATCAATAACAGCGACTCAAGATCATCCCATACTTACAAAGAAAGGCTGGAAAGATATGATTGATTTAAATCTGGATGATGAAGTTTGTGTTTATCCGATAATTGATGCTGTATCAGAAGAAACAATAAAAGAAGAAATTTTATTGGATGAAAAAAAGATAAGTAAATTATTCCCTAAAAGATGCAAGCACTATATAAAAGAACTAAAGGAAAGAGGATTACTGCCATTTAAAAACAATAATTCTCATATCAGTAAAATATCAGGGATTTTAGGTCATATATTTTCAGATGGTTCATGTCATAACAAAAATCTGTTTTTCAATTGTGGTTCAATATTAGATGCTCAGAATATAGCAGATGACATAATATCTCTGGGATTCAAACCAGGTAAAATAACAGAAATATTGACAAAAGACAATGATCTGGTCAGATACAAAACTTATAGAGTAACAAAAGGCGGGGCTTTATATTCACTATTAGTTGGAATAGGAGCGCCTGTCTCAGGAAAAGTTGACAACAGCTATAAAATACCAAAGTGGCTATTTAATTCCTCTGCCCTAGCTCAAAGAGAGTTCTTAGGCGCATTTTTAGGAGGGGATAGCAGGTGCAGATTTCAAAATAAAGAAAGAGATTATTTAGAAAAAATTAAAGCTGATATATCTATACACAAGAATAAAAAAGTTATTAGATCAGGCATTCAACTTGCAAAAGACCTAATGCTTCTTTTTGAAAAGTTTGATGTTAAATTTAAAGAGATTAAAAGAAAGGAAAGCTACAAAAGAAAAGATGGTGAAGAAATAATAAGGCTTGAATTAATAATAAACAAGTCATTAGAAAATATAACAAACCTTATTCAGAAAATTGGATTTAGATATTGTAAACAGAAAGAAATAGAATCAAACCTGATTGGCGAGTGGCTAAGATTCCATAAAAATAAATTAAATAATGTAATTAATATTAAAAACATGTATTCCAGCAGGTTAATGCCTGTTGAAACAAGCAGGAGAGTAAATCTGTCACATAGGCAAATATCTGGTCAGCTATATGAAAATCAGAGATATGAGAACACTAGAATGGCTCAAAGAATATTATTGCCATTTAACATTTGGATTAAAGAAAAAACAAAAGGATTGGAGCGCACAGGATTGTTATGGGAAAAAATTAAAGAGAAAAAGAGAGAAATGCTGAATGATGTAAGAGACTTCACAACTGTAGAAGACACTCATACATTTATTGCAAATGGCATAGTTACCCACAATTGTGCAATAGAGACCCCCGAAGGAACATCTATCGGCCTAAGAAAAAATCTGGCAAATCTATGTATGATTGCACAGGAAGAGATTCAAGAAGAAAAAATAAAGAAAAGTCTTGAAGCCTTGGGATTAAAGGTGGTAAAATGACAGACGTATATCTGGATGATAAATTTATTGGAACCGTAGATAATGCAAATGAATTCATAAATACAGTTAAACAAGAAAGAAGAAAGAATAAATTATCACCTGCTGTTAATATCTTTTATAATGAAGCAAGCAAAGAGATATTTATAGATATTTCAAAAGGAAGAGCAAGAAGGCCATTAATAATTGTAGAAAATGGTCAAAGCAAATTAACAGAAACACACCTAACAAACCTAAAAGCCGGTAAATTAAAATGGAGTGATCTTATAAAAGAGGGTATCATTGAATATTTAGATGCAGCAGAAGAAGAAAATACTCTGGTTGCCTTATCAGAAGAGGATCTGACGCAAGAGCATACGCATCTGGAAATTTCACCAATTATTATTCTTGGTTTTATAACTTCCCTGGTTCCTTATGCTAATTTTGGTCAGAGTGCAAGACTAAACAGGGGATCAAAAACACAAAAACAGGGTCTAGGATTATACGCATCTAATTATTTGTTAAGAATGGACACAGATGTTTCTGTTTTGCAATATCCACAATCCCCAATAGTAAGATCTTTCCTGCACGATATTGGCAAATATGACAAGCATCCTGCAGGCCAGAATGTTACAATTGCCATCATGAGCTACGAAGGCTATAATATGTCGGACTCAATTATATTAAATAAAGGTTCTATACAAAGAGGTCTGGCAAGATCATTTTATTTCAGGCCATATACTGTAGAAGAATTAAGATATCAGGCAGGCTTATCAGATGAAATTTGTATTCCGGATAAGGAAGTAAAGGGCTACAAGAGTGAAAAAGACTATAAATATTTAGAAGATGATGGTATTGTTTATCCTGAAGCATCACTAAAAACCGAAGATGTTGTTATAGGCAAAACAAGCCCGCCAAGATTCTTAGGAGAGCTGGAAGAATTTTCAATAGCAGCAAACATAAGAAGAGAAAGCTCAATATCTTTAAAACAGGGTGAAAAAGGAACAGTTGATATTGTGTTAATAACTGAAAACGAGGAAGGCAACAAGCTTATAAGAGTAAGATTAAGAGAGCATAGAATACCAGAGCTTGGAGACAAATTCGCCTCAAGGCATGGGCAGAAAGGAGTAATCGGTGCAATTATAAATCAGGAAGATATGCCCTTCACAGCCTCAGGAATTATTCCGGATGTTATCTTCTCCCCACATTCTATTCCATCAAGAATGACTATTTCCCATTTAATAGAAATGTTAGCAGGCAAAGTCGGAAGTCTTGCAGGCAGATACATTAATGGAACAACCTTTGACTCAGAAAAAGAAGTTGACCTAAGAAAAGAGCTTTTGAAATTTGGTTTCAGAGACAATGGAACCGAAAAAATGTATAATGGAATAACAGGCGAGGAATTTAAAGCTAATATTTTTGTAGGCAATATGTATTACTTAAAGCTTAAACATATGGTAGCAAATAAATTACACGCAAGAGCAGCTGGTAGAATCCAGTTATTAACAAGACAACCAATTGAAGGCAGAAGTAAAGGTGGGGGTCTAAGATTAGGTGAAATGGAGAAAGATTGTTTCGTAGCTCATGGTGCATCTCTTTTATTGAAAGAAAGATTTGATTCAGACAAAACAATCGTCCATATCTGTGAAAGCTGTGGTATGTTTGCAATCTTTGACGGCTTCAGATCCAGGAAAACATGTTCAAAATGCGGCAACAATGTTGAGATTAGTGCAATAGAATTAAGTTATGCCTTCAAATTATTGCTTGATGAATTAAAGGCCCTGGGTATATATCCAAGACTTATATTAAAGAGCAAATACGAGGTATAAAAATGCAACAGGAATACGTTTACAAAAAAATTAATCATATTGTTTTTGGAATACTAAGCCCTAAATTAATCAAGAAAATGGCTTGCACAAAAATAGTTACAGCTGAATTATATGATAAAGAAGGCTATCCTGTAGACGGTGGTTTAATGGATATAAAGCTTGGCGTAATTGATCCTGGTTTAAGATGTAAAACCTGTGGCGGCAAATTAAAGGAATGTGTAGGCCACTTTGGTTATATAGAACTGGCAAGACCAATAATTCATATTAAATATATTAAAGTTATTCTTGATCTTCTTCAGTCTACCTGCAGAGAATGCTCAAGATTAATGCTGGAAAATGAAAAAATAGAGGAATACTTAAGATTGCTTGAAAAACTTGAAAAAGAAAAAGGTATTTTACAAAAAAAGAGGAAAATCAAGGAGATTTTAGTTGCTTTAAAAAAATCCACTAAATGCCCGCACTGTAAGGCAAAACAGATTAAAATTAAATTAGAAAAGCCATATTCTTTCTATGAAAAAGAAAAAAGATTAACAACTCTGGAAATAAGATCCAGATTTGAAAAAATTCCTGATAAAGATATTGAAATACTTGGTATTAATCCTGCATATGCAAGGCCCGAATGGACAATTTTAACTATTTTACCTATTCCCCCTGTTACCATGAGGCCATCCATCACACTAGAAAATGGGGAAAGATCAGAAGATGACCTAACCCATAAATTAGGCGATATTGTAAGAATTAACCAGAGATTATTTGAAAACATAAATGCAGGCGCTCCTGAAATCATAGTTGAAGATCTCTGGGATTTACTGCAGTATCATATTACAACCTATATTGACAATACAGTAACGCAAATTCCCCCGGCAAGACATAGATCTGGTCAATTATTAAAAACATTATCGGAAAGAATAAAGAGCAAGGAAGGCAGATTTAGGCATAATCTAGTGGGTAAAAGAGTAAACTTCGCAGCAAGAACAGTAATCAGCCCTGATCCTAAAATCAGGATAAATGAAGTTGGAATACCATTGGAAGTAGCTAAAGAATTAACAATCCCTGAAAAAGTTACTGAGTGGAATCTTGAATATTGCAAAGAACTTGTTAAAAAAGGCCCTCATAATTATCCTGGTGCAAATTATGTTATCAAGGGTGGAGTTAAGAAAAAACAAATAACTCCTGACACGCAAGAACAATTACATAACGAACTAGAGCCGGGAGATGTAGTTGAAAGGCACATAATTAACGGAGATGTTTCAATCTTCAACAGGCAGCCAAGCCTTCACAGAATGTCCATAATGGCGCATAAGATCAAGGTTCTTCCAGGAAAATCATTCAGATTAAATCCAGCAGTTACTGCACCATATAATGCAGACTTTGATGGTGATGAAATGAATCTGCATATTCCTCAAAACGAAGAGGCAAGAACAGAAGCAGATATTTTAATGCAGGTTCAGACACAGATTATAACCCCAAAAAACGGCAGTAATGTCATGGGTTGCATGGAAGATTCTATCACAGGCAATTACATGTTAACTAAATATTTATCATTCACAAAAGAAAAGGCAATTGAAATATTAGGTAAGATTGGAATTGAAGAATTCCCACAGTTTAAGGAAACAGTTACAGGAAAAGAATTGTTCTCAGCCTTATTACCGAAAGATTTTGACTTTTACGGTGAATCTAAGAGCAATGAGCCGGTTATAGTTAAAAAAGGAAAATTAATCTCAGGCACGATAGATGAAGCAACTATAGGAGAAAGTGATGGAACACTATTAAGAACGATCTTCAAATCATACGGCCCTGAAGTCTGCGCAAATGTGCTTACAAATTCATTTAGGTTAGGAATTGCAGTATTATTAGAAGAAGGCTTCACCACCAGCCTAAAGGATTCAGACCTATCAGAATCAATAAAAGAAAAAATACAGACAGTTATAAAAGATTCTAAAAAGGTTGTTGACGGCTTAATCCATAGATATCATGACAAGCAGTTGGATGCTCTGCCTGGTAAAACCCTAAAAGAAACTCTGGAAATTGAAATTTTAAGAGAATTAAATATGGTAAGAAATAGAGTTGGTTCTATCATCAAAGAAAGTGCATCAGAGTTTAATCCTACAGTTATGATGGCAAGATCCGGTGCTAAGGGTAATATCTTAAATCTGGCGCAAATGGCTGCTTGTATTGGACAGCAGGCTTTAAGAGGTGCAAGAATTAAAGAGGGTTATATTAAAAGAACATTATCTGTCTTCAAAAAAAATGATCTGAGCCCAAAAGCAAGAGGTTTTATTGAGAATAGTTTTAAATCAGGATTAAATCCTATAGAATTTTTCTTTGGAGCTATGACGGGCAGAGACTCTTTAATGGATACAGCATTAAGAACCCCAAAATCAGGTTATCTATATAGAAGATTAGCTAATGCATTGCAGGATATAAAAGTTGAATATGATAACACAGTAAGAGATGCAAACAAAACAATTATACAGTTTACATATGGTGAAGACGGTGTAGAAGTAAGCAAGAGTGATAAAGGGTTAATAGATGTAAAATCAATAATAAAACAGGTTAAGGGTGGATAATGGAAGAGATAATAAAAAAATATAAAGGAATAATCCCGGATGCTTTGCTTGATGAAATTAATAGTAATAGTGACCAGTTAAACAGAAAACAGCTGGAAGAAGTTCTTGAAAAAACCAAAGCTGCATACGAATTTGCAAAAATACAGCCAGGTGAAGCAATTGGTATAATTACTGCTGAATCATTTGGTGAGCCAGGCACTCAGATGATCCTAAGGACATTCCACTTTGCAGGTGTAGCAGAGCTAAATGTTTCTCTGGGATTGCCAAGATTAATAGAAATATTTGATGCAAGAAAAACAATTAAAACGCCATCAATGGAAATCCACTTAAAAAAAGAATGCAACAATGACGTTGACAAAGTTAAAAAAATAGCTGCCATTATCAAACAAACAAGATTCCAGGAATTAGTATCAGAATTCTCAATAAACTTGGCTAAAATGCAGGTTGAAGCATTATTAAAAAAGAAAAAAATAAGAGAGATTGGCATCACCCCTGTTACAATTATCAAAATTCTGCAGGAAACATTGAAAAGTTGTATTGTAAAAAGTGATGGGGACAAGATAATACTAAAAACAAAAGTGGAAAATAGTGAATTAACAGAAATCTACAAATTAAAGGAAAAGGCAAAGACAGTATTCATAAAAGGAATAAAAGGAGTTACTCATGTCTTACCTGTTAAAAGAGGAAACGAATTTATTATTTTAACAGCTGGGACTAACCTGAAAAAAGTTCTGCAGATTAAGGAAATAGATCAAATAAAAACCACCTCTAATGATATCTTTGAAATAGCTAAAGTCTTGGGCATAGAAGCAGCAAGGCAGGCAGTTATTAATGAAACAACAAATGTTATCAAGGACCAGGGCCTAGAAATTGACATAAGGCATATAATGTTTATATCTGACGTCTTAACTATCAGCGGCGTATTCAAAGGCATAACAAGATCAGGTGTTACAGGGGAAAAAGAAAGTGTATTGGCAAGAGCAAGCTTTGAAACGCCTATAAAACATATTATTAATGCTGCACTATCCGGGGAAAAAGATGAGTTAAACTCTGTAATAGAAAATGTAATCTTAAATCAGCCGGTTCCAGTGGGCACAGGATTGCCTGACTTAGTCGCAAAAATGAAGGATGAAGAAAATGAAAAATAAAAATTCCTTGGAAATACTCAAAGCAGAATTAAAGAAAAAGAAGCCAATTATAGGCGCTAATTCTGCATTAAAGCTTGTTAAGAATAGCAGGGCAAAGCAGATTTATGTCTCAAAAAATTGCCCTACAAACCTAAAAGAGGATCTCAAAAGATATTCTGAAATATTCAAAGCAGAATACCATGAACTAGATATAAACAGTGAAGAGCTTGGAGTTTTGTGCAAAAAAACATTTCCTATTGCTGTCTTGAGTTACGATTAGTATGGTAGTATTAACAAAAGAAATCCTAGAATATATTAAAATATTTAGTGCAATTACAAGAGCAGAAGTGCGCCACTGTCTTCTGGATCCTATTTCTATAATCTTTGTCGTTGAGCCTTATCAGGCTGGCAAAGCAGTTGGTAAAAACGGCATAAATGTCAGAAGATTGTCAAAAATGTTCCGTAAGTCTATAAGAATCATAGAATTCAACGAAGACAAAATAACATTCCTAAAAAACATCTTATTTCCAATTATTCCAAGAGATATCAGGCTGGAAAATAATACAATAACCATAGCCCCTGAAGATAATATCCAAAGAGGAAGAATTTACGGCAGGGAAAGAAGCAACCTTAAGAAGATTAATGAAATTTTCAGGATAGACTTTAATAATTTTGAGATTGTAATAGCCTAAATGAAATATACTCCAAAACTTAAAAATCTTTATATACTCCATTTATCATACTTAATTTTATGGTGATATAATGGGGGGCAATTACATAGTCTTAGGGGTTGACAAAACAATCCTGAATCTGGAACCAATCTTCTTTTTAAGAAATTTCAGCAGAGACTTAAATAATATTAACGCAATTAAATTCAGGTATATTGGAAAAGATTATTTATTGGCAGCAAGGCCAAGGCTTAATGAATTCCTGGAGAAGTTAAGCAGAAATTTTATTCTAATTGCTTACTCTGACATGCCACTTTATATTACAAAAGCAAAATTAAAAATGCTAAATTTAAATAAATACTTTAGGTATGTTTTAGGATCAGAATGCTTAATTAAAAACAAAAAATCCGTCACAAAAGTTTCTGAATTCCTGAATATAAACCAGAAAGAAATGACTATGGTGGATCATTCCTCAGCAAATTGCATTAATAATTTCCTGAAGCTCAAGCCATTTATGATTGGAAAAAATGCTAATTATGAATTTGAAGAGCATAATGATAACCTGTTTGGTGTTTTAAATATCTTAATAAAAAATTTAAATGAAGTGTTAGTAAGGTAAAATTAATTCTTCTCAGCATAAACTATATATCCATTTCTGTTCATTTGATATTTTATCTTATCTCCTTTTTCAAATGTTGCTCCGGGCATATTAAAAGTAAATCTTCTAAAAGTTTCTTCATCCTTTGCAGTATATCTATCATAATCAGTAGACAAAATAACAGCAATTCCATTAGCAATAATTTCATCCCCGGATAAAGCCTTACTGGAAGGAATGTTTTTAATAAGTTCAGGCCTATAAATTAACTCTACATCATATGGCATACTATCTCTCAGTTTAAATCTAATCCTATCCAAAACCCTAAATTTATTTCTTTCGGCTACAAATCTAAACTCATAAGAAGAGCTGATGTCTTTTATTCTATAAGTTGATCCAGAAGCAACTATAATCATTCCATCATAAACATTCTCTTCCGCATTCTTTTCTTCAACTATCTCTGCTGGTTTGCTCTCTTTAGTCATTGCTTCAGGCATATTCACAGGCTCTTTTTCCTCTATAACAGGCTCAGAAACAGTAATCCTGCTGGAAGTTTCTTTAATCTGCTGCTGACATCCACTAATTAACACAAAGAATACTAAAATCGCTGATAACCACCTTAAATTCATTGTTCACCCCATTTAAATCATAATAAAAAGCCTATATAAATATTACTCTTTAGAATTTTAAAAATTACAATAAATTTAAATAGGAGTCATCATTAAAATTACAAAAAAAGGGATGAAAGATGACTATAATTAAATCTGTTTCAGCTAAAGGTTTCAAGAGTTTTGCTAAGCCCACAGATATTATTTTTCCACCAGGTTTTTCTATTGTTCTTGGTCCAAATGGTTCTGGTAAAAGCAATATAGTTGATCTGATAACCTTCGTTTTAGGAAAATCAAGAGCCAAGGAATTAAGGGCAGAAAAAGTTGCAAACTTGATCTATAATGGGGGAAAAAATAATGAGCCTGCTAAAATGGCTGAATGCAGTATAATTTTTGATAACTCCAAAAAAGAATTCCCAATAAATACAGAAGAAGTAATAGTAACAAGAATAGTAAAACATGATGGATCTTCTACATATATGATTAACGAACAAAAGTTAAACAAGCAGCAGTTTATAGACGTTTTAAATGCAGCAAAAATAGATCCTGACGGCCACAATATTGTTCTGCAAGGCGACATTATCAGATTTGCTGAAATGAAAGGTGAAGAAAGAAGAAAAACTGTAGAAGAGATTTCAGGAATTTCAGTATACGAAGACAAAAAACAAAAATCAATGAATGAATTAGAAAAGGTTCAGGTAAAATTAACAGAAGTAGAAATTATTCTAGCTGAACGTGATGCATATCTAAGAGAATTAAGAAAAGAAAAAACTCAGGCAAAAAGATTCAGAGAATTGCAGGAAGAAATCAGAAGCAGTAAAGCAACTATTCTTCATACTTATATAAAAGAAAAACAAGACAAGAAAGAAGAAATTGAAAAAAGAATAGCAGAACAAAAAGAAAAAATACACAGTATTGAAAACAGGTTGAGCGAAATAAAGAAAGAAGTTGAACAAAAACAAATTGAATTAGAAAACATAAATCATAATATTGAAGAAAGAGGGGAAAAAGAGCAGATTGAGCTCCAAAAATCCATAGAATCCACAAAAACAGAGACATATAAAGCAACCAGCAGATTAGAAACATGCGAAAGTGAAATAGATAAAATCAAGAAAAGAAAAGAGCAATTAAAGGACAATATAAAAGAGATAGAAAACAAAGTAAATGACTATAATAAAGAAATTCTCCATAATGAAAAATTAGTCAGCGAATTAAAAGAAAAAGAATTAAATATAAACAAAGCGATAGAAAAATTAAATGAAGATCCAACCAGCAATATTTCACAGATAACAAACGAAATAAAAGAAATAGAATCAGAAATAGATAAAGTAGATAAATCTTTGGTTAAATCTCTAAACTTAAAACAGACTGTGATCATTGAATGCAATAAGCTGGAATTAAATATTAATGATTTGGATAATAAAATTATGGAGCTTCAGAAATCCAATGAAGAATATGAAGTTGTTTCTAAAAAACTTGAATCCTCAAAAGAAGAATTCACAAAAAAAGAGGATGAGCTAAAGATTAACATTAATGAAAGAAACAAATTGATTAATGACACTGAATCACTAAGAGTATCCTTAAATAAATCAATGGAAAGATTAGCATCAGTCAGGGCAAAGCAGATTACAATTAAGAACACATTTTCCAGCAACAGGGCAATAGAGAGAATATTATCCCTAAATGATAAAAAAGTATTTGGAACAATAAGCCAGCTGGGTTTAGTTCCTGATCAATATTCATTGGCTTTAGAAGTTGCAGCAGGCCAAAGATTAAAAAGCATAATTGTTGACTCAGAAATAACAGCCAGCAAATGCATTAATATTCTAAAAGAAACCAAATCAGGTGTAGCTACCTTCCTGCCTTTAAACAAAATTAAGCCAAAAGAGCAGCAGTTATCGAAATTCAAATCTATCCAGGGGGTTATAGGTCCTGCCATTGATATTATCACTTTCGATAAAAAATTTAGGAATATATTCAGCTATGTTTTCGGCTCCACTTTATTGGTAAAAGATCTTAACACTGCAAAAAGAGTAGGTGTTGGAAGAGTAAGAATGGTAACCCAGGAAGGAGACTTAGTCGAGTCTTCAGGGGCAATGATTGGGGGTTTCAGATCAAAATCTTTGGGCTTCCAGTTCTCAGAAAAGCAATTAACTCTAGACATGAATTCCTTGGAAAATGAAATCTCAATCAAAAGAAAATCTATATATGAAAATGAAAATAAAAGATTGCAGAAAGAATATGAAATTACAAAGTTAAGCAGGGAAAAATCAGCAATTGAAGGTGAAATTATCAGACTCGAGCAGAGGTTTAAGCCGATAAAAAACAACAAACTAGAAGAAGAATTAAATAAACTTAAGATCTCTTTAGAGCAGAAAAAAGAGGAATTAAATAACTTAAATAATTCCATAGATGAATTGCAAAAATCCCTGGATTCATTAAAGAAAGAGAGGAATGAATCAACCAGAAAGTTAAGTAGCAATAATAATTTTAAGATTAAAGACGAGTTATTAAAGTTTCAGGAAGATAAATCAAAAATAAGGGAAAGAATTGCAAGCTTGAACTCTCATTTTGAAGGCTTAAAAATACAGATAAATTCAATCTACAGCCCTGAGTTAGATAAAACAAATATTATCATAAAACAGATAGACAAAGAATTTGAACAGTTTAGCTTGGAAATAAATGTCCTGGAAGAATCCTTAAAAAACAAGAAAGAAGAGCTTAAAGAGAAAGAAAAGAAAGAAAGAGACTTCTTCACGCAATACAAGGAATTATTTGTAAGAAGAAATAAAATTACCGAAAACATAAAAAAATCCAATGAAGTTTGCTTAAATGAAGAGAAAAGGATCAAAGAGTTAGGCAATAAGTTAAATGATTTGTCCATAGACAGGGCAAAATTCATAGCAGAGCAGGAAGGCCTGGAAAAAGAATATGAAGAATTCTCTGATGCAGCAATTAAAAGAGGCTCAAATATTGACGAGCTAAAGAGCTCCATTAAGGAATTAGAAAAAGAATTACAGAGCCTTGGAAATGTAAATATGCGTGCCTTGGAAATCTTTGAAACTGTAGAAGAGGAATATAGAAAGATTTTAGAAAAAGTAGAAACATTAAAATCAGAAAAAGACAAGGTTTTAGATCTAATGAATGAAATTGAAGCTAATAAGAAAGAAATGTTCTTGAAAGCCTTTAATGTCATAAACAAATATTTCCAGGATATTTTCAGAAGTTTAAGCAATAAGGGGGAAGCTTATTTGGAAATTGAAAACAAAGAGGATATCTTTAATTCAGGTGTTGATGTTAAAGTCAGATTGCTAGGCTCCAAATTCCTGGACTTAAATAGTTTAAGTGGTGGAGAAAAAACTTTAACAGCATTATCATTTATCTTTGCAATACAAGAATGTGAGCCAGCTTCTTTCTATATCTTTGATGAAGTAGATGCAGCCTTAGATAAAACAAATTCAACATTATTAAGCCAATTAATTGCTAAATACTCAAAAAGAGCCCAATATATAGTAGTTTCCCATAATGATACTGTAATAACTGAAGGGGATGCTATCTATGGTGTTTCAATGCAGGATGGAATTTCTAGAATCTTCAGCTTAAAAATTTAAAATAATTATTTGGATATTAATCAGTTACAAGTTTTATATTTTCCTAATTTTCTTAATAGAGGGAAGCGAGGCTAAGCAATATATACATGTGTATAAACCATTATGTCTCGTAGAGATATAGGTCTCAAATTGCCTGTTCGAAAAACCATATCCTTTGAAGTTAGAGTGTTCCCATATACAAATTCATCTCCACAATACCCAACAACATAAACTAAAAAAGTCATACATCCCATTCCATCACAATCCCCAAGTATAATCTCAGCTCTTTCAAAAAGAGGTTCGCAAAGAACATCTTTTTTTGTTTCACTAATTTCAGGCAACCTACCTTTTAAAAATAATTCTAAATTCCCCTCCTGATCAGTTCTAGATTTCGTCATATTTTCTCTTCACAATTTTTCTATTGTTTAGGATAATAATAATAGCTCTGTCCTTCAGTTACAGAAGGTGAAGGCTCTAAAGGCCTTCCTTCATCCTTTCTTACAGCTTCATCATTCTGGCCAGATCTTTTTACACCCCAAATGATTGAAAGAACAACAAATGCTACTATAAGGATTCCAAATATCCAGTATAGTAAGTTTTTAAGCCAAGCCCAGCTTACAGCTTCTTTTCCCTTAACATCAACTGTCAATGAAAACTCTTTAATTGTATTTGTTCCTGACAAAGCTCTTATTGTAAAGAATTGTTTTTTGCTTTCTGCATTTGGTTTTACTTTCAAAAATACATAAGCTTCACCAGTTCTTCCACCTTGAACAGTTACAAATCCAGGATCAACTCTTGCATCAGCAAATAGTTGTGTTCCAGAAACTTCCACATTGTAAATTCTCTGGATATTATCCATATTTGCAAACATTATCTTGAATGGAATCTCTTCTCCAGACTTAATCGTTTTAGAAGTGCTGTCGATGCTTACAATTGTAGTTTCAGTTATTGGTATTTGCGGTTCAGCAGTTACCACTTTTCCACCAACAACATTTAATGGAATTCTTTGTGTTACTTTGCTGTGCCCTCTATTATATATTACTTCAACCAATAGATCATAAACACCTGTCTTTGCGTCTTCAGGAATTCTTAGCATTAATTCGTTTGAAGATGCAGAACTTTCCTCATCATCTCTTATAGTAATCCTTTCATCAAACTCATTTACTAATTCATCTATGTAGTCTCTTGCAATTATTCCTAACTGCGGAACAGATACTCTTACTTCAATATCTCTTTCCTTTTTCTCCCCTAAGTTCTCAACTCTTATGCTTGCGAATAAAGGCTTTCCAGCTTCAATAGAACCCTGAGGTCTTAACAAAACATCAAATATTCTCAAGTAATGTCTCTGCTCATTTATGTTTAATTTAACTTCTCTTATTTCCTGATTTCTTGGATCTGAAACTTCTATTCTTAATGTATATTGCTGTGAAGCTTGTAAATCCTCAGGAATCTCCAACTGAAATGTTTTCTTGTATGTTATATTATTTGGCTCTAAATCAAAAATATCTGACTTGCCTTCTATATCTCCAAACTCATAGCCTTCAATGCTTGCTTTAACTCTGACATCTGGAGTTACACTAGAGCTTTTTGATATTAATTCAACATCAACAGTTATTGAATCAGTTCTATCAATGTTTAATACCTTGCTTGCTCCAAGACTGATATCATTAACCTCTACATCCACTATATCATAATCTGGTGAATCTGCTAAAACAGTTGTAGCAGTCAACACTAAAGAAACTACCATCAAAATCATAATTGCATATTTTTTCAAATTTATCATTTTTAATTAACCCCCTACATGTGTTGTTATCTTTAAGTTGTAATCTATATTTAAACCTTTCGGTAGTAGTGATTTAATATTTTATTGCCAATTAGTAATGAAATATTTTTAAAACAATCTTAAAATAATAATAGTAATAACCTAAATACTAATCCTTTTTATTATCTTAACCCTATCAAAATCAGCATCATCACTTACAATCTCTTTAACATTAAAAGTCTCCATCAAAGCAACATGAAAAGCATCTCTGGGCTTAAACTCATATTTCTCTATAAACAATATCTACGCAAGTAGATACTGATCATAGTCGGAAATAATGAGATGTTCATTCAGAAAAACAAAACCTAAAAGTTTATAAATAACTGTTTTACCATTCTGATATCAAAATCAAAGGAGTTTAATCAAAATGGCAAGAGCAAAACCACACATTAATATTATATTTGTAGGTCATGTAGACCACGGAAAATCTACTACAGTAGGAAGATTATTATTTGATGGCGGCGTTATAGACGAACAAACACTTAAAAAATTAAAAGAAAAAGCTCAGGAATATGGTAAGCCAGGTTTTGAATTTGCTTTTATCATGGATGTTGCTAAAGAAGAAAGAGAAAGAGGGGTTACAATAGATTTATCACACCAAAGATTCTTGACGCAAAAATATGACTATACAATTATAGATGCTCCAGGCCACAGGGATTTTATTAAAAACATGATTACAGGGGCTTCACAGGCAGAAGTAGGTATCTTAGTTATTGATGCTGCTAAGGGCATTGAACCTCAAACAAGAGAACATGCATTCTTATGTAAAACCTTAGGAGTTAATCAACTAGCAGTTTGGGTTAATAAAATGGATTCTGTTAAATATGATGAAGCCAAATATAATAAAGCAAAAGAAGATATTCTAACATTATTAGCTTCTGTAGGCTACAAAAAGGATCAAATAACAGTATTAGCCGGTTCAGCATTTCAAGGTGATAATGTTGTTAAGAGATCAACAAACATGCCATGGTATAAGGGTCCAACATTAATAGAGCAATTAGATCTATTCAAAGAGCCTGAAAAGCCAGTTAATTTACCATTAAGACTTCCAATCCAGGATGTTTACAATATTCAAGGCATTGGTGTAGTTCCAGTTGGGAGAGTTGAAACAGGAGTAATGAAAATAAATGATAAAGTAATAATTGTTCCGGCAAGAGAAGGTAAAGGTGTAACTGGGGAAGTTAAAACAATAGAAATGCACCATGAGCAGTTAACAGAAGCCCTGCCAGGCGACAATGTAGGTTTCAACGTAAGAGGGATACAAAAAAAAGACATTGAAAGAGGAGATGTTCTAGGTAGAGTTGACAATGCCCCAACAGTTGCAACAGAGTTCACAGCACAAATTGTTGTTATCAATCATCCAACAGTTATCAGTGCAGGCTATACGCCAGTGTTCCATATTCACACAGCACAAGTTGCTTGCCAGATTACAGAAATTGTCAAGAAATTAAATCCAGCAACAGGCGAAGTATTGCAGGAAAAACCAGACTTCATTAAGAATGGCGATGCTGCTGTAATTAAAGTCAAGCCAACAAAGCCATTAGTCATAGAAAAACAAAAAGATATTCCACACATGGCTAGGTTTGCAATAAGAGATGCAGGTTCAACAGTGGCAGCTGGAATGTGTATTGATCTGGTAAAGAAAACACTTTAATTTCTTTACTTCTTATTTATTTTTTTGGATTAATCAAAACTGTAGTGAGCGCTGACTGGTGGCAAGACCGGTTTCAAATTAATTATATTTATTTTGTTCTCTCCAGACTCCTTATATTTTGGATATTGTTTGAGTTTCATTTATTGGCCTCAAAATTTAGCTGGTAGAATTCATCTAATTTTCTTTTAAGAATCCTTTTGTCAATTAGTTTAGTTTTATACTCTGCAATAAGCGATGCAGACATGTTCCTGCTTAATGCGTATTCAACAACATCCTTATCTTTGCTCTTGCACAGGATTACGCCAACAGATGGGTTTTCATGCTGCTTCTTGACATCCCTATCTAATGCTTCAAGATAGAAATTCAGCTTTCCCAAATATTCGGACTTGAAATCATCTATTTTTAATTCAAATGCAACTAAACATCTCAATTCCCTGTGATAAAACAACAAATCTATAAAATAATCATTATTACCAACAGATAGTCTGTATTCTTCTCCTACAAACGCAAAATCTTTTCCAAACTCCAATACAAAATCCTTAAAACTCTTGACTAATCCGCAACATAAATCCGTTTCTGTATGCCCTTCTGGCAAGTTCAAAAAATCTAAAACATATGTGTCTTTAAATGCAGAAGTTATATTTGATGGTAATTGTGACACCAGTGATGACACTTTCTTATGAGACAGCATTGTCCTTTCAAAAACGCCGCTGTCTATTTGTCTTTCTAGCTCCCTTGAAGAATATCTTTCTTTAATAGTAAGCAAAATATAAAATTCTCTTTCTTCTTCACTTTTTGATTTTGATAATATCAGAAGATGATTAGTCCAAGTCAATTGTGTCAGCAGTGCTGACACTTTTGCATTACCAGCATAAGTCTCGTAAAATTGCCTCATTCTAAATAATCCCCTGCGGGTAAATCCTTTTATTTCAGAATTCTTTATAGAAATATATTCTGCTAAATTATCAATTATTCCTTCTCCCCATTCTGTTCTTTTAATTTTATTAGAAATAAATTTTCCAACTTCCCAATAAAGAGCAATAAGTTCTTGATTGACAGATAATAATGCTTTCTCTTTTGCCTGATTAATTAAAGAGAGTATATGTGAAAAGTCTTTTTCATTAGTTTTTTAATCAAAGTTGTCATTTTAATCCCTGCAATGTTAATCGTTCATATTTTGAACCTATAAATCCAGCTTTGCTTATTTTCTGGCACTATCTTCTTTATGTTTTCATCAAGCTCTTTTTCAGTTAAAGCTGAAGCAACAACAGAATTTACTAAAACGGCAAAATGTCCTTTAATGCCTTGGGCTTTCAGGCTCTTTTTTATGTCTCGTGCATTAATTACGGCTTCCTCCTGATAATAAACAGCTTCCATGTAATGAGATTTTTTTCTTAACTTCTCAATTTCACTATAATACCTGTCTCTATTGCCTTCAGACTTAAAGTAAAACCTGAGCATCTCTTCATCTGAATTCTTTTTTTCTACAATAGGTGTTTCAAGAGAGGTAATAACGCCATATTTTTGTATTGCCGTGTCTACTTCAACTTTTATTGAGGATCTCATCCCTCCCCCAAAACTAATATGGTAAGGAAAGAAAATGCCATCATAAATAAGGGAATCATTAAACTGAATCAGCCTTATTTTAATCATAATGGGAGAATATCCATCAAATTTTTCATTAAAAGAATCAAATATTCCTTTTACACCATAAACCTTCTGCTCCTTTGAGTTTAGAAATAAAGCGTAGTCTTTCTCATACTTCACCAGGTAAAATTCACCCTCAAGAGACTTTTTCCAGGAAGCAAGTATCTGGGCTTCTTCGTTTGATAACTTATCTGGGTTTTCTTTAATATACTCGTCAATTATGTTACTATCAGAAAAAACTTTTTTTCGTATCGGAACTGTTTTTTCAATATCATTTTTATGGAATTCATCAATTGAATTGCAATTTTTAATAATATTCAGCCTTTTATTTGCATAAAACAACAAAGAATCCATAAGCTTGTGAAATAATTTTGCTTCTTGTTCTGTAAGTGTGTCCATCACTCAACATCCCCCTTAATCAATTCCTGTATCTCTGCTGTTACTTTCTTTATATCCATTTTCAATTGCCTCCTTGACTAATTCATAAAACATCTGTGCATTTTTTAATATCACTCTATTTTTAACTATTTCCTTGCCATAGTTTTCTTCTTTGCTTTTCAGCATCTCAATAAAATCTTTTTTCTTAAAAACATACAAATGGATAGAGGGGACAAAAAGCATAGTTTGGTTTTCAACTAATTTTTGCACAGAAACAACATTTTCTTTATCGGGCACAACAATCACCAAATCCATGTCTGATTTTTTATTAGGATTGCCTTTTGCATAACTTCCAGTAACTATGATTAGGTAATCAGAAATTTCCTTAATATTGAGAATTTTAGAATAATTAGGCAGTTTAGTTGCTTCTTTTTCATCTAGGAAACCTAATAACAAAATAGCTTCACGATACAAGCTTAAACTGGTTAAATTGGTATTTCCCAGTTTTTCTGAAATTAAAACCTTTTTCTTAGCAAGATCTTCAACTGCCTCATACACTCTTTGATAAGATTTGCTATTGATTTTTTTCATTATTTCTCTAATGCTGATTTTAAGAAAAAGCTCTTTTCTAAACAATTCCAGAATCTTTAATGCGTTTTTAGTTATTTCCATTTTGAGATAATACTATCTCATTAAAGAGATATATAAATCTTTTGTT
>JAHFIJ010000032.1:2964-8496 GCA_023246445.1 Candidatus Woesearchaeota archaeon | reverse complement strand
ATGCAGCTGGAAAGAGATTAATCAAAAGATCTTTAGAAGGGTCTAAAAGCCAATAGTTATTGAAGAAGACTAATTTATGAAATCCTAGAAATAAAGATTTAAAATTTATTAAGTAAACAATTAAAGCAAGGATTATAGAAAATATAAAAGAATAAATAGAAGGCTTTAATAAATCCTTTAAACAGAAAATTAAAATTAAGGACAAGATAAAAATTAATTTAAGTATTAAAAACAAATTATAAACATCTTTTAAATGAAGTATTTCCCTTTCGTTAAATAAAGACTGATCTAATTCCTTATTTTTATTTAAGTAATCCATAACATTTAAAATTTCATATTTATTTTTCTCATAGTTTTCAAGATTTAATATGTTAAAAAATTCTGAATTTGTAACAATCTGAAATGCAAATGTTAACAGGAAAATAGACACTATAGTTGTTTTTATTATGGTTTTCATTTCAAATAATCTTTTCCAGAGCTTTGACAGCAACCTTGATCATATAATCTTTAGGCTCTTGGGTTGTAATTTTTTGCAATAAAATCCCTGGAAATGTTAAAGGCTTTATTATTAAATTACTTTTGAATTTAGCTGAAATCCTTAATGCTTCATAGCTTAAGCCCATTATTAAAGGAATTATCAATAACCTAATTGGAAAATAAATAAGCTTCTGCTTTATTAAAGACAAATCCGTTATTGATGGAATAAAAAACTTCATTATTGTTGGTATTAAAGCAAATAAAACAATGCTAACAATTAAAGTTATTAAAATAAAAGAAGTTCCGCATCTTGGATGCTCTTTTGGAAATTTTTTAATATTACTGGCTGTTAGTTTTTCTTTAGATTCATAACAAGCAATTGTTTTGTGCTCTGCTGCATGATACTGGAATAACTTAAAAACTTCTTTTGACCTTGAGATTATTAATAAATAGACTATAAATATAATAATTTTAATTACTCCGTCTATTAAATTAAATAAGAATGGCTGAGAGGTTTCTTTTAGCCCTATCAAATAGGTTAATATATAAGGGAGCAGAATGAAAAATAATATTACCACAATAAATGAAAATAAGATCATTAGAAAAATCGAAAAATTTGATATCTGCTCCTCTTTTCTGTCTTCCTGGACATTAGCGCTCCAAATTAAGGCTTTTATTCCTGTTATTAAGATTTCTAAAAAAATTAAAAAACCCCTTAGGATGTAAATATTAAACCAGAAGTTTCTTTTTAGTCCTTTAGTTTTAACTAATATTTTCTTTCCTTTTTTAACAGCCATAGCTATATTTTCCTTATTTCTCATCATTACGCCTTCGATTAAAGCCTGACCTCCTACTAGTTCCATATTTTAAATGAATTTATTGAGTTTAAAAATAGTTTGTATTTAGATTATTTCCTGGGCTCTAGTTTATTGTTTTAATCTCAGTGTAAACCATTATAATTTGGGGTGCACAAAATATATAGATATTATTATTCTTTAGACTATAGATCAAGGATTATGGGACAACCTGAGCTGTTATGCTCTCCGAATGAAATGGGGACGAATTTTAGTGCAACGATGCCGAAGGCAAAAATTTCGAGTTGTCGAACCGAAATGTTCATATAATCCCTCGATTAATCTATTGATATGGTTGAGTTGATGACTTTAATTCAGAGCGGAAATATTGCGGTTGGTTTTTTGTTTCTTATAGGGTTTGGAATATTGGATAAATTCTTATTTTCAAACAAAATTGGATTATGGCTATGCAGAGATTTAGAGAAAAGGCTGGTTTAAGATATAGAATAAAAACAAGTGAAAAAACCAACTAGCTTGAAAATAAAATAGTGAAAGTTATCGGCTGGATATTAATAATGATAGGGATTATAGTTTTTCTAAGCACAGCATTTTATGCAATATTTTGAGGCTCGGCAATTGAGCATAACGTCGGCATTAACAGAAGTTTGCAATAGCATTTTGAGCGAAACGAACTATATTAAAAAAATGCAAATTTGAGCTGAAGCTCTGCAAGAGCTGAACCTGTAAATGTCTATTATCTGTCCCGACTGAAAGGAGAGTGCAACGTGGCGAGGAGCGGAATGAAATGAGCACCGCAGAGTTAATTTGGAATTTGTGGAAGGTGGGAACACTATCATTTATATCAGAGAAAGTTTTTAGTTAACTTCAATAAATCCCTCTACAAGCTGTCGGGTGTTAGAAGAAAAAATTATCTTCCCTTGTTTCCAATAGTATGTTGTGCAGAAACCTGGATTTCCGCAATTTTCATTAGAAATAGTAACTGTTTTTACATTTACACCATTAATATTCTGTTCATTTGATGAAAATTTTTGCCCACCTTGATTAAGGAAATCCATCTGGGCGGTTCTCCAAGAATTCAGAGAATTTTCAGGGCTACCTTTAGGTTCGCATATATAAACACGATTAAGACTGGATTCTGGATTATAAGTAACATAATTACAGAGATTTATAAAATTCTCTCCATTACGGGTAACTAAATAAGTGCCCATGGTTTCTAAATTGGCTTGGGTAAATGTATTAATACTTGTAGGCATCTTTACACTGCTTAATGTAAATGGAGAATTAAACCAATAATATTCAAAGCCAATTATTCCAAGCACAACAACTATAAAGATTATAATCAATAATTTTTTCATAAATAAAAAATATGAATGGAGTTTAAAAAGTTTTCTACATTTCCGCTGTGTGGCATGATTATGAAAAATTAGCCAGAATTACGCTAATTTTTCATAATCATGCCACACAGCATATCAAGGGTATACCTAATATATCGTGCATGTAATGATAAATGTAGAAGAAAGGACAAACCATGTGTTGAATATCGTTAAAGCAAAATATGGCTTAAGAGATAAGTCTTTGGCAATAGATCGTGTTGTTAATGAATATGAAGAAAGATTACCAGAATTAAGACATGGACACAAAGATAAGGTATTAAAAATTGTTAAAGAAAAACATCTTTCAGAAGGGAAGAATAGAGTAACTGTTTTAAATTGAGAAATTAAAGAGATTCTATGGTAAAATGCGTAATTTGCAAGAATAAGATTGAAGAGACTTTTTTGAATAAGATTATTGGGACTTATGTTAATAAAAAGTCTGTTTGTAGAAGCTGCCAGACTACTTATAAAATTGAAGAGTTAGAAGAAAAAACAAAATAGAGCCCGGGTAACTCAGCGGTGGAGTAATTGCTTCGTATCTAAAAGAAAAAGCAATAGGTCGCAGGTTCAAATCCTGCCTCGGGCTATCTTTCCTTATTTGTTTTAATCTTAATCCATTCATCTACCAAAGAATCTTCAATTAAACCCAATAAAGGCATTACAAGAAATATTAAACTATAAGATCGCAAATAATTCACTTCCCCATTAGTTGTTTTAAACTTATATAACTCTTGCTTAGATCTTAATATTAATGCTTCCTTAAATCTTTCAGGCAAACCATTTTCAGTTAATTTGAATCTATCATAGAATTTCGGTTTCTCTCTTATATCCTTGGGGGAATCTGAAAATTGAATTTTTGCTATCCTATCTTTAATAGCATCAAACGTTCTTGTTCCTCTTTCTGTTATTTTTGGCTTTTCCTGTTTTTCTGTTGGAAGGCTTTTAAGTATCTCTCCATCAAATAAAAAATAAGGATTTAATTTTTCTATATCATTTTTAAATCTTGCTGAAAATTCAACCATTTTTCTAAACTCATAACTATATCCGCCAAAAAAATCAGAGTGGTTTTGTTGACAATTGGTTAATGGCAAGAATGCTGTTAAGACAGAGTAAGCAACCATATATGCTGCCGGATTAAATCCATTTGTGAGAGTGTTTATGGATTTTTTTAATAAGAGTTCAGCACTAGCAATATGTTTATCTAAACCTGAAAAGTTTTGATCTTCTTCCCCCATCACCCGTAAAGATGTGATTTTATCAACTAAGCTTAATTTTTGAACTGCCATAAAACAAAGCGACAATTAACCATTTATAAAACTATTTTTTTATTATGATACTGTTTTTAATTAGAATAGAGTTGGGAATAAACACGATTTCCCTGCCTGTTTTTATTTTAGTTTCCAATAATGAAACTGAAACTATTACGCCACTTAGGTTATTTACTTTTAATTTTACACCTTTCTTGATATTTCCTTTAGTATAAATTATAAAACCAGCAATAATATTAGGGATGAAATCCTTTACTGATAATAATAATAGTATTATAATAACCGCCAAGATAAAGATTAATACTATGTTTAAGGTAGTTGAGCTTAAACCTACCTGATCCAAGGCAAATAAAATCGTTATAACATAGATTATCCATGAGGCTATCCTTGATAATAGCGTTTCTATTGGAAGGTTTATTTTTAACAGATCTTGAGTTATTTTGTTTAACTCTATTTCTTTCATTATTCTTTTAATGGCTCTTCCAGCTAATCTTCCAAGCAGAATACCGACTAGGATAATAACTATTACTACCCCCAGCTTTAAAACCCCGGTATTTAGAGCTAAATTTGATAATTGGTTAATCATACAGGATATAACTTAAAGGGCATTTAAAAATGTAGTGAATTTTAAGATTTTAACTTAAAAGAAAGTTTTAAATAGATAGTATAGCCCGTATCTAATAATGAAAAAGGCGGGATTATTATTAGTAATTATATTATTAAGCTTAAGTGTAGTAGCTAAAGAGATACCTAAAATAGAAATATCTAAACCTACACTAATAAGAGAAGCAAGCCAGGGTTTACCTGCTTATTTTGAGTTTAAAATAAAAAATAACCAGGCATTTAAAGATATTTTTATAGTCAAGTCTGATGAATTATCTGTTGCGCCTTTATCAAAAATATTTGAGTCTATTATCCTAACACCTGAAAAAGTGGAAATAGAACCTTTTAAAGAGAAAACAATAAAGGCTGAGGTAAAATTATTTGATGATGTAGAGCCAAACAGCAATTATGTAACACAAATTTTCATAAATGCCATAAATGACCCTACAATACAAGAAAAAGTAAGATTTACTGTTAATTTGTTTTCAGCTGAGGATATATTTGAATTAACCCCTATAATAACTGAAGGGATAACGCCGGGGGTTGGGGTCCCTATAAAAATTGAAATTAAAAATAAATTAAATGCTAATTTTAAAGATATAGAGATCCATGTAGACATAGAGGGTGAAGGTTTAAAAGACAAAGCAATAGAAACAATGAATTTTGACAAGGGAGAAACGAAAACCAGAGATTTCTTGTTTACCTTTAGCTCTTCTGTAGCTCCAGGGGCTTACAAAATAAAATTAACAGCTATAGATAATGAAGAAATAAAAGGGTTATATGAGGGGGGTTTTGAGATATTACCTAATTATAATATAGATGGAAAAGTTGAGAAAGAGTCTAGTTTTCTGAAAAGCAGGATAATAGTTAAGAAAAAGAATCACGGGAATCTGCCTGTGGAAGAAAGTTACCAAACTGAAAGAGGCTTTTTTAGTGATTTGTTTATGAAGGCTAATATTGAACATAAAATAATGAATGACAAGAATACATGGGCAT
>JAHFIJ010000032.1:0-2954 GCA_023246445.1 Candidatus Woesearchaeota archaeon | reverse complement strand
TAGGCATTTCTGATAAAGCCAAATGAAGAGTTTATATTAGTAATAGAACATAATTATAGGGCATTATTCTTAGCAATTTTAATTGGGATTATTGTTATTATTGCATTATACTATTTATTGAGAAAAGAAATAAAAATAAAAAAAACATTAATAAAAATAAAAGAATATCAGAATACAGTTGAAATTAAGGCTTTAATACAAATAAAAAATAATTTAAGTAAAGACCTAGAAAACTTAAAAGTAGTAGATATAGTGCCACATTTAGTTAAGCCTACAGGAGATTTTTCAACTTTAAAACCAAGTAAAATTATTAGGGGTGAGACTGGGATAAAACTAATATGGGAGATTCCTGTTTTAACCGGCAAAGAAGAAAGGATTTTAGGATATAAGGCAATAACCAGGCTAAATATAGTCGGGAGATTAGACCTGCCTGCAGCTGCAGTATTATACGAAAGCAAAGATAAAACAATAAAGATTAAATCCAATAGTCTAATATTAAAGATTTAATTATTTTTTGAATTTTTCTATACAAATAGATTCAAATTTACTAAAACCACATAATTTTTTATTATTATTGTTATTGGCTATATCTGCTATTACATCTGTTGAACATTCTGCATATTGCTGTCCTTTTATGCCTGAACACTCTTCTTTTAGTATTTTATTTACATAAGACTCTTTTACACCTGAGATTTCCCTGCTTTCAAAAACATTAAGTTTTGTTAATAATAAATAAGCAGAGATTACAATAATAAGCATTAAAATTATAACCAAAGAAATTTTGAAAAAATGAGTTGAGAAAAAGCTTGGCTTCTCTCTTAAAGATTCTATTAATGATTCATCTATATTATTACTGTTATAGCCCTGATCTAAAAGTGCTTTCTTTAACTGTTCTGTTGTAAAGCCTTTATTCCTGCCTTCAATGAGATAGTCAACTAAAGCTTTGTTTGCCATAGATATAAGAGTTAAATATGTTATATAAAGATTATTAGTTATTCCGAAATGATTATTAACCTTGAAAATTTAAAGAAATTCATGTTTATCAATAATATAAATCCAACTTTACTGCAATTAGGCCCATTCGAGATAAGATATTATGGGATAATATTTGCTTTAGGGTTTTTAATTACGTTATTTTACTTAAAATGGCAGGTTAAAAAGAAGAATTTAGATTTAAGTGATGAACAGATAGATAATCTGATATTTTATTGCATTATAGGAGTTGTAATATTCGCAAGATTGTTCCATATAATATTCTGGGAGCCTAAATTTTATTTAAATAATCCATTAGAGATATTTAAGGTTTGGAGGGGGGGATTAGCATATTACGGGGGATTGGCAGGGGTTTTAATAGCTGTGATGTATTTTTGCAAGAAGAATAGATTCTCTTTTTTGAAGTTAATGGATTTTCTTTCAATACCTGCGATTTTTGGCTTAGCTTTAGGAAGAATTGCCAATTTTACCAATAGCGAACTATATGGAACTGTAACCAATTTATCGTGGTGTGTTCAGTTTCAAAATGTGGAAGGATGCAGACACCCATACCAGATTTACAGTGCAATAAAAAGATTTTCCATAGTCATTTATTTGGTTCTAATTGATAAAGGTAAACATAAAGATGGTTTTGTTTTTGCAAGTGCTTTAGCATTAATGTCATTAGGAAGATTTTTATTGGATTTTGTAAGAGAAGATACAAGGTTTTTGTTTACACCAGGACAATATTTAAGTATAATTGTTTTGATTATTGGAATTTATTTATATAGAAAAACCAGATAATCATCTTGGTAATCTACTTACTTTTTTAAGAGCCCAGTTGGATAGAATACTTTTGCCCATTAACTTTAATTTATAAGAAGAGGGGATAATAATCTCAAATTGATTTTTTTTAATTCCATCTAAAACTGCTTTGCTTACTTCCTCTGTTGTTAACATATTCTTGTGCCTTTCTTCATGAGGGAATGAGCTCCAAGATGGATGATCAAAGAAATTTGTTTTAGTGGCAATTGGAAGAACAACTGAAACATTAATATTATGGGGCTTAAGCTCGTGATATAAAACTTCTGAGAAACCATAAACTGCAAATTTGGAAGCACAATAGCCAGATAAATTTGGGAAACCTATCCTGCCTGCAATAGAGCTGATATTAACTATGTGGCCGGAATGCTGCTTAACCATTATATCCGCAACTTCTTTACAAAAATTTACTGTTCCAAAGAAATTAACTTCCATCTGCTCTTTTAAATCATTTAGATTTCCCTCTATAAAACTTCCGTGAACCCCAAAACCTGCTGAATTAATTAGAATATCAATGGCGTTATACTTTTCATTTACAACTCTTATCAAGGCTGTAATTTTATCTTTGTCCTTAACATCACAGGGTGCAGCTATGCTTTCCGGAGAATATTTTTTAACTTCATCCAATACTGATTTTAATTTAGCTTTATCTCTGCCGACCAGAACTATAAAAGAGCCTTGTTTTGCCAGGTTTATGGCAATAGCCTTGCCTATGCCAGAACTCCCACCTGTTATGATTGCTACTCTGTCTTTGAAATCCATGGGTTTTGGTTAGATAGTGGATTTAAAAGGATTATTGTAAAGGAAAATTAATATTTGAAAATGAAATTAATCTTATAACACCTTAATTTTTATAGATTTTGTGAGGGTTACCCGGCTGGTGATTGGCTATTGTGCAGGGGGGATAATAAGTAATCATAACAATTTTGTCTTATTAAAAGATGACGTCTACTCGCATCGCAGGTGTGCTATTTTAGCCAAGAGATCAAAATTTAAAAAACATAAACATTTGATAAAAGCAGGTTTTGAATTTAAGATGGGTCCATTCATTGAGGAAACAATTGAGGAAGAATTCTAATTAACAATTACAAGATTCTCATTAAATTTATTGAATCTTCCTTTATCTTTAATGTAATATCTTAATTCTGGTGAAAGATAAA
>JAHFIJ010000016.1 GCA_023246445.1 Candidatus Woesearchaeota archaeon | reverse complement strand
ATATATTTAGAATTGGTAATGTAACTGGTCAAAATAATACGGGCTCATATAATCTTACTGATTTCTGTTCAGGAAATAATATTTATGAAAGAATATGTGATATTAATAACCAACCTTCCACTAATATTCTTTTATGTTCAAATGGCTGTTCAAACGGAGCTTGTAAACCAAAACCACCAGTAATAACCCCTACATGCACAGATACAGACGGAAATAATTCTTTTGTGAAAGGTAAAATTGATTTTACAATATGGGCTAGTTGGGCGGGTGAGTTTCGAAATTATTCTTATCAGGATTATTGCTATTATGGGTGGGATCAAGTTAATGAAGAATATGGGTGGGATCAAGTTAATGAATATATTTGTGTAAACAATAGCATAAACCCCGCTTCTTTGCAAATCCCATGTTCAAATGGCTGTTCAAACGGAGCTTGTAATCCAGAACCACCAGTAATAACCCCTACATGCACAGATACAGACGGAAATAATACATTTAGAATTGGTAATGTAACAGGTCAAAATAATACGGGCTCATATAATCTTACTGATTTCTGTTCAGGGGATTATAATCATATTTATGAAAGAATATGTAAAATTAATAACCAACCTTCCACTAATATTCTTTTATGTTCAAATGGCTGTTCAAACGGAGCTTGTAATCCAGAACCACCAGTAATAACCCCTACATGCACAGATACAGACGGAAATAATATATTTAGAATTGGTAATGTAACTGGTCAAAATAATACGGGCTCATATAATCTTACTGATTTCTGTTCAGGAAATAATATTTATGAAAGAATATGTGATATTAATAACCAACCTTCCACTAATATTCTTTTATGTTCAAATGGCTGTTCAAACAGAGCTTGTAATCCAGAACCACCTGTAATAACCATTACATGCACAGATTCCGATGGCAATGATTTTTTCAATAAAGGAAGTATAAGCGGAACAAATGGATCAGATAGTTATGAAACATATGATCAATGTAATAATCAAAGTGATTGGTATGCTAATCATATTTTAGAACGTGTTTGCGAGAATGGTTTACCAAGAACAAAATACCAACTTTGTCCTTATGGTTGCAATAATGGAAAATGTTTAGCTGAACCTGAACCTTCAGTCACTTGTAGTGATTCAGACCCATTAAATTTAGCTACCCTTATAGGAACTGTAAATGGTATAAACAGTTTAGGAAATAGTTATTCTTTTCTTGATAGTTGTAGGTATTTGGATTATGAGCGTTTCTGTGTAGGAAATGTTGCTGATTATAAATCTATAAAATGCGCAAATAATATATGCACAAGCGGTGGGACATGCAATCCAACATCTAATTATACCTGTTCAGATACAGACGGAAACAATCTAAATATCCAAGGGAGCGTTTCTGGTATAGACTCCTATGGTAGAAATTATAATACAGCAGATTATTGTAATAATGCAAATTCTGTCTTTGAATATGTTTGTGGTGGGGATTTAGCCGCCGAAGGGGTGTATTTATGTTCAAATGGCTGTTCAAACGGAGCTTGTAACACCCCAGCCCCTACATGCACAGATACAGACGGAAATGATATATTTAGAATTGGTAATGTAACTGGTCAAAATAATACGGGCTCATATAATCTTACTGATTTCTGTTCAGGAAATAATATTTATGAAAGAATATGTGATATTAATAACCAACCTTCCACTAATATTCTTTTATGTTCAAATGGCTGTTCAAACAGAGCTTGTAATCCAGAACCACCTGTAATAACCCCTACATGCACAGATACAGATCCACAAAATGATATATTTGTAAAAGGTAGTGTATATGGTAAGGGGATTGGTTATGGCTTTAATGTTACAGATTCATGTCGAGGATCAAACTATGTCGAGGAAAGAGTCTGTGATATAAATAACAAACCAAAACTTCTTCCAAGACAAATATGCCCTTATAACAAGAGATGTTCTCAAGGTAGATGTTTAAGATAATCTATTTAACTTCTCTTCCTTCAAATTGCTGAGGTCTTTGAGCTCTTGTAAATAATATCATTCCTCTCTGCTCATCAGTTAAGCTGCTATCTTTCATTATCTCTTCATTAGTCATAGCTATTGTTTTTCTTATTACTTCACTGTCTTTTTTCTGTTTATTTGCTAAGTCCTTAGTAGTATTTTCCATTCCCCATTTTGACATAAAAAACCATATTCCAACTGCCACTAAAAATCCAACAACAAAACTGATGATTATAGCTATGACCATAAAACATTTTCCAAAGAATTCTATTTATAAGCTTTTATATGGCAAATTATCATGGTTAACTAAAATGCATAATCCTTAAAAAGCTTAATACAGATAAACAATAAATGGTAAAAAAAGAAACTATTAACAAAAATAAGTTTAAGGTTCTGATAGGCTATCCTCCTGCAGATTTATCCAAAGGCATTGCTCAATTAGGCCAAAACAGGCAGTTTCAATATTTTCACAATCCTACTTTTCTTTATCCTGTAGTTCCAGCAACAGCAGCTACAATGTTAAAAGTTAAAGGCTATAATGTTATCTGGAAAGATGCAATTGCAGAAGGCTTAACAGAACAGCAATATTTTGAATACCTAAATAAAGAAAAACCAGATTTAATTGCAGTTGATTCTAAAGCCCCAACAATTAAAATTTACTGGAATTTTATAAACAAAGCTAAAAAATTATTTCCAAATATGAAGATTGTTTTAATGGGCGATCATGTTTCAGCTTTTCCGGAAGAATCTATAAAAAACTCAAAAGTTGATTATGTTTTAGTTGGCGGCCATTATGATTTTGCTTTACTGGAGTTATGTGATGCTATAACTAATAATGAAAAAATTCCTAAAGGCTTCTGGTATAAAGAAAAAAATAAAATAATTAATGGTGGAAGACATCAATTAACCAAAAGTTTAGATGAAGCCCCATTTCCAGACAGGGAATTAACTAAATGCTTTGAACATTATCAAAAAGAATACAACATAAGAGGAAGGCCATTTGCATATACAATGACTGGAAGAGACTGTTGGTGGGGAAAATGCACCTTCTGTTTTCATCCAGACACAAAAATACTTACTAAAGGGAGTTTAGTTAAAATAAAAAATATTAAATTATACGATGAAATTCTAACTCACACTGGAAAATATCTTAAAAATGATTTTGTTTTTAAAAGAAATTATTCTGGAGAAATGATTAATATTAAAGCCCATGATCTTCCAGATACATTAAAATGCACACCAAATCATAAACTATTTGTAGTTAAACAAGGAGAAAATGAACATAAATTTATTGAAGCTGAAAAATTAAAAGCCGGCGATTCTGTTTTATGCCCCATTAAAGATATTAATAAAATACGAGAATTGATTACAGAAACATCTGCGGGTAATGTAAATAGTAATCTTATTTTAGTAGAAGAATTAAAAAATTTAAAATTTACAAAATACGGCTTTAAATTTCTAATAAAGGAAATCTCAAAAGAGCATTATGAAGGAGATGTCTACAATATTTCAGTTCCAGTAGATCATTCTTATACTGCAAATTTAATGTCAGTTTCAAATTGCATCTGGGATTCTAACTTATTTCCTAAAGGGACTTTCAGATCTAGAACTCCTAAAAATGCAGCTGATGAAGTTGAAATGCTGGTAAATAAATACGGTATAAAGGAAATATTTGATGATTGCGGGACAATAACAATTGGTAAATGGTTAACAGACTTCTGTAATATTTTAATTGAAAGGGGCTTAAATAAAAAAATAGATTATTCCTGCAACATGAGATTTGGCTACAGGAATTTAAAAGACTACAATTTAATGAAAAAAGCAGGATTTAGATTATTAAAGTTTGGTTTAGAATCCGCAAATCAAAAAACATTGCAGATGTTGGATAAAGATGTAGATGTTTCTCAGATTATAGACGAATGCAAAGAAATTAAAAAAGCAGGCTTAGTCGTTCATTTAACTATGATGGTAGGTTATCCTTGGGAAACTAAGCAGGACGCTTTAAACACATTAAAACTAGCTAAATATTTAATGCACAAAGGCTATGCGGATGTATTGCAAAGCACAGTTATAATGCCTTATCCTGGAACTCCAATGTGGCATCAGGCAGTTGAAAATAATTGGTTCCTGCCGGGAATTTCTCCTTATGATTATGAAAAGTATGACATGACAATGCCCTTATTAAGAACAGTAGATGCAACTTCAGAGGAAATAATGGAAATCTGTGATAGTATTTACACTAAAGTATTTTTACATCCAAATTACATTTATCAGCATTTAAAGAAAATAAAATCCATGAAAGATATTAAATATACATTAAGAGGGATTAAAGCAGTCTTTGGTCATATAATGGATTTTGCAAGAGATCCTTCAAAACAGTTTTCAGAATAATTTTATATTAATCCCATAATTTTAATATCCTAAGTGATATATGTAGCTAATTATATGTTAGTTGCAATTGTCGGCAAAATTAATATAAGGGGGCACGCACGAACTGATTGCTTACGCAACAGATAGGCTCGTATTTCCATCGCAAATAAATAAGTGAAGACACTATCAACATATTTATATATGAGAATTGGATTAATAAATCAAATGGTAAAAATATTAAAATTGTTTAATCTAATTACGTGCTTAATCAAGACAGAAATAATTTCTGGTGTAGAATTAATAATATTGTTTAAATTTAGAGATTTCTTTATTAGTCTAATGAATCTTGAAAATGATGTTTTTGGCATAAAATATGGAATTGCATTTGCATTAATAATTATTCCCCTAATATCTGCGTTGCATGATTATCAAAAAAATAAAAGACAGATTGCATCTATTTTGAGGGAAATATGGAAGTAAAACAGAAGATTGATGGAAATTCCAAATTTGAATTTATTTATTCATTATTAATGCTTGTTCTAGGTTTTGGTGTCGTCGCTTGTTTCTTAGTTGTTATAGGATTTATGATTTATGTTTTTAATTTTATGTTTATCATATTCTTTTTACCCCTTCTAATTGGTATTTGGGTGAGTATCTTCCGAAGAAGCAAAGATGGTTATGACACGGAACTACATGAAAAAGACGGAAGAAAAATTATGAATCTAATTGAAAACATATGCAAAAAGACAGGACAGAAAAAACCACATAAAATAATTGTAACTGATGGATCCGAAGTAGCTGTTACTGGTTTCTTTAGAAAAAAAGTAATTATTGGCATGGTCGCTTTAAGATTTATGAATGAAGAAGATTTATTGGCTATTCTTGCGCATGAATATGGTCATTTTGCTAATAAAGATACAATTTTAGGATATTTCATATACAGAATTCAGTATTTTATCGAAATTCAGAAAAGTATCAGTTATGAGGGAGTGCGTGACTGGAGTATAAGCATAATTTATCTTTTTCAGCTAGCTGTATATATTCCTACATACATCTTCTTTTGGCTTTTTTCCAAATACTTTCTTTTGATTAGTTTATGGTATGGAAGATGTGTTGAATTTAGAGCAGATAATTTTGCGTCTAATCTTATTGGAGAACAGAATTTTGCAGAGGCATTAGTAAAATATTGCATAATTGCAGATATTTTTGATTCTGTAGTTCCTGAACACGTCTTACATTATTTAAAACAAGATAAACAAATTGTCAATGTTTATCAATATATTAAACCCCTCTATTCAAAGGAAAATATCAAACATGGTTTTAATACTGTTCTATCCAATAAAAGCTCTTGGTGGTCTACACATCCAAGTATAAGCGAGAGATTAGAACTGATGAATATTAAAAAAGTAGACATCAAATTTGATCCAAATTTAAAAGATGTTCTTGAAAACCAAGAGAAGTATGAAAAAGAAGCCAGCGAAATAATGACCTACAAAATGGATTATTGGTTGAGACTCGTTGCTTTAGCTCAGCAGGGCTATGAGGTGGAGGATTAATCAAATGAAACAATCATTTGAAGCAACGAAGTATTATAAGAACAATAAGAAATTCTCCAAACTCCATGGAGTTTTATTCATGTTATTTGGATGGATCATTCTAGGATTAATTATTTATGGGGTATTTGTTTTGTCCAATAATCTAAATGGACTTTATAAGGATTGGAATTCAGAAAGCAGTTCTAGTTGCTCAAGTTACATTCCTTCTTATATCGCATCTATGAATGAAGAAATAAATAAAACGAACAATAAATTTGAATCAACTAAGCAAGAATATGAACAATTAAAAATTAAATATTCCGGAACATCTAATATAGATCAAAAAGTTGAATTATTTGACCAATTAGGGGATAATATAAACAAATTAATAGATACTCTTAATGAAGCAGTAACACATTACAATAATAATATCGCATATTATGAAGATTGTTCAGATGGTTCTGTTTCTTCTAGAATTGAGGCAATACGAACATATATAGACCAAAAAGAAATAGAACACGATAAAGAGTTTGAGATTCTTAAACCTAAAGCAGAAGCTGAGGGTTATATATTTAATGGATAGTGTGTCCCTAAACTCTTCTTTTTTAGAAAAAGAAGCAAAAATCGCGCGTGCCCACCCTAAACAAAAACTATACTGCCGACAACTTTGATTTTTTGCCTTCGGCATCGTTGCACTAAAATCTCGTCTTTCCGTTAGTCATACGAAACTAATAGGAATTTAATGATTCCGAAACTTTGCAGGCTTATCCGCCCAAATCATTCGCACGACTTAGTTAAATTCCAATGTTTAAAGAGGGTGCCAAATGTCATGAACCAATGCATAATTAACCTTTTAAATCCTTTTTTGTAGCTAATCCCATGAAATTTAAAAATCTTAGGAAATTCCTTCCAATTCTGGGTATTTTAATATTTATTTTAATCCTTAAAAGGCTAGATTGGCAGCAAATAATGCACTCTCTGGAAAACATCAAGCCAATATACATTTTAATCTCAATCTTAATATCCCCAATCCTAATTTTCTTCCAGACTCTAAAATGGGCTTTAATATTAAAAAAACAGGATATCCACTTACCATTCTGGGGGCTTATAAAAATTCATATGATTAGCTCTTTTTATGGCGCAATAACCCCTGGAAGAATAGGTTATTTTATAAAAATACTATACTTAAAAGAAAAAGCAAAAATCTCAACAGCAAAATCATTAACATCTATAATAGTTGACAGATTAATTGATTTTATGGTTGTTTTTATCTTAGGAGCAATAGGTTCAATTATAGTTATAAACTATTACGCAGATATTACAACACATATCATAATTGCTGTAATAACCTTATTTACAATAGAATTAATATTCGCAAGTAAAAAAGTCCAGGATATATTTTTAAGGTTCATAACAAAAGTCCTGATCCCAGCCAAATTTAAAGATCAGGTAAAAGAGTTTTTCAACGAATACTTAAAGCATTCTTTAAATCCATTTAAGCAGTATACTAATATCTTTTTAACATTCATTGTTTGGGTTTTAATATACACTCAGTTATTTCTAATATCTCAATCTTTTAATATTCAAATCAATTATCTTTACTTCTTGGTATTGCCACCGATAGCAACAATGGTTAGTTTAATCCCAATAACAATCTCTGGTTTAGGCACAAGAGAAGCTACTCTGATGGGGATATTTTCGTTATTTAGGATTCCAGCAACTAAAATATTCTTAATGTCTTTATTAAACACAGTTATCGGGACTATAATATCCTTAATCGGCGGATTATTTGCATTGCATGAGGAAAAATTCATAGAAACAGTAAGAGAAGAGTCTAAAAAATGACATACACTATTTCAAAAGAAGTCGACAAAATCGTGGAAAATCATCTGGAAATAATCAAAAAAGTTATCTTAGGGAATTGCAATCCAAAATCAATTATATTATTCGGCAGCTATGGTAAAGGTGAAGGAACAATATTTAACAATAAGCCATTTAATGATTATGATCTCTACTTAGTTGAAGAAAAAAAGAATAATGATAAATTCTACGAAGAATTAGGAAAAAAAGCCTCATTAGCAATTGGATATGGTGGAGAAGAATTTATAGAAACTTTAAATGAATCTTATGATAGAACTAAATTCTTTCATGTGGATATAAGGGGATTGCAGTATAATAGATTAAATAAACTAAAAAAGGGCCAGAGAACCTTAGAATTAAAATATGCCTCTAAGATTTTATATGGTGAAGATATCCGATCAAAAATAAATATAGAAGAATCAGATATTTCTTTATCTGAAGCATGGAGGCACGTTTTTAATAAGTCCTGTTTATTGCTATTGTCAATGAATAAAGAAAGGTTCAATGGTAATTTTAAAAATGATGAAAAATTAATAACTGCTTACTATTCTATAAAAACATTTTTGGCCTGTTGCGATATACTATTGATTTTAAAAGGGAGATTTAAGCCAACATATCAGGAAAGAAATAAATTATTCAAAGAGATGTATCAAAATGAGCTTCCAGATTTGGTTAAAAAAGTAGATTTTGCAACTAAATTAAAATTGAATTTCCAGATAAATAAAATAAAAGATGTTGTTAAATTCTGGAAAGAAGCAAGAGATACTCTATATTTCTCAGTATATTTATTATCCAAAACCTTAGGAATAGACGAAAAAGATAAAATTAAATTGCTGCATGAAATCTATATAAAGCTGCCATTTGAATATTTTGATCCTTACTTGCCTTCTCATAAATTATATCCATTGCAATACTTATTAAATGTAAAATATTACTTAAGAACAAAACACTTTAAAACATTAACCAGTTGGCGTGATCCGGGTATCAGAATATTTTTCCCTGCCTTTTTGTTATTATACGCAATAGAATCTGAAGAATTCAAAAATCTGTCTTTAGGGATATACAATTATTTGCATAAATTGGCTAAAATAAAAGATAATACATTTGAAGATTATAGGAAAGCAGCACTTTATGCCTATGGAAAATACTATACACAAAAATTAATCTGATATAACTAAAACCAATAACTTTTAAAATACATTAATTCAAGCATTATCTCTATGATATTTATCTTTATAGACGCTTTCAAACCAGAATACTTAGAAAAAACAGTATTTTTAAGAGAATTAGCAGAAAATAATCTCTCAGGTAGCTTAGAAGTAACATTTGGCTTTACTTCTATTATCCCATCACTCTTAACTGGCTGTTATCCGGATACGCACAGGAAAATAGATTTATTTGATATAGACAATGAAGCCAAGAAGAAATCAAAATCAAAGTATTTAGTAAATTTGAAACTATTAATGAAAAACAACAGGTTTTTCTTCACACCTTTAAATTCCAATTATTATAAATATTTCAAAATTTCACAGGATAAAGCATGGCCTCAAAAAAATTCTTTATCAGTAAAAAACTTATTTGATATTTTGGAAGAAAACAATAAAACTTTTGTTTCAATAGACTGGCCTAATATTTTTGTGAGTAGAAAACCAAAATTATTTTTTAAAAATGACTGCAAAACTATTTTGGGATTAACTAAAAAATTATTAAATGAAAAAAAACCTGATTTTTTGTTTGTTCATTTTATGGATTTAGAAATAGCACATAAACATGGAACCTTAAGCAATGAATTAAAGGAAAAATTAACAGAAATAGATAATGCAGTTAAGGAATTGTCTAATCTGGATAATGATCTAATTATCTTTTCAGATCATAGTATGGACGAAGTAAGGGAAAAATTCAATCTGCTGGAAAAAATAGACGCTTTAAATTTAAAATTTGGAAAAGATTTTGTTTATTTCTTAGGCTCAACAATTGCAAGATTCTGGTTTAAATCTGAGGAAGCTAAAAAATCTGTTGAAGGTTTATTAAGAAGCTTGGAAGAAGGAAGAATAATTAACTTTAAGGAGTATAATCTCCCAAAAACCTGCGATCTAATCTTCTTGGCTAATTTCGGAACGTTCTTTTACCCAAATCTGTTTAATTCTGATTATAAAGCAATGCATGGCTGGGATCCAAAAATTCAAAAAACAATCTATGTAATTAAAAATCTAAAAGGAAAGAAAGATACACATATAATCAATCTGCTGCCAACAATTTTAGATATTTTAAAGATAAAAAAGCCTAAAATAGATGGTAAATCTTTATTATAATCTCTACTTTTAATCCACAAACCATTTAAATCAAAGTTTAAGGTTTTAATAAAATGAAAATCTTAGTAACAGGTGGTGCAGGTTTTATTGGTAGTTTTACTTGTAAAGCCTTATTAGAAAGAGGGGATCAGGTAGTTTGCATAGATAATTTAAATGACTACTACAACCCAAAATTAAAAGAACATAGATTAAAGCAGTTTGAAAAAAATAAAAACTTCAGATTTTACAGGGAAGATATAGCAAATGCTGAAAAATTAAAAGAAATATTTGAAATGGAAAAGCCAGAAAAAATTATACACTTAGCAGCAAGAGCAGGTGTAAGGGAATCTGTAAAACATCCCCTATTATATGAAGAAGCCAATCTTAAAGCATTAACAGTGATTTTAGAATTGTCAAAAAACATTAAAAATTTTGTATTTGCCTCTACTTCAGCAATTTACGGCGATTCAAAAGAAATTCCATTCAAAGAATCACAAGTAATAGGCGCAACACAGTCTTTTTATGCTGTTTCAAAATTAGCTGGCGAAAATATTTGTGGGTATTATGCAGAAGTTTTCAAAATACCAATTACATGTTTAAGATTCTTTACAGTCTATGGCCCTTCAACAAGGCCTGACATGGCAATATTCAAGTTCACACATAGAATTTTTCATGAAAAAGAAATTGATGCTTATGGTTTTGGAAAATTAAAGAGAGATTTTACTTATGTTACAGATATAGTTGACGGGATTATTTCTGCATTAGATAAAGGTTTAAAATTTGAAATAATAAATTTAGGAAATGAAAATCCTCACGAAGTTAATTACCTAATATCTTTAATAGAAAAAAATCTGAATAAAAAAGCTAAAATTAATTACGTTCCTAAACCTCCGGGAGACGTGGATATAACCTATGCAGATACTACAAAAGCAAAAACATTATTAAACTACAACCCTAAAGTTAAAATAGAAGAAGGTGTTAAAAATTTTGTTGAGTGGTATGTAAAGGAAGGCTCTGAATTCTTCCCGCCGGATTCAATACAAAAATAATTACTCTTTATAATTGTAAATAATCAATTGCGCATTTTCTGGGCTGGGAAATGCCTGAACAGGTTCTAATAACTGTGGATATCTCTGGGCGATTGTATAAGCCCACTGCGGCGTAAATCCAGGCTCGTAAACAGATACTACCACATATTTTGGTTTTATTACTTTCATCTTTTCAATAAATAAAGTTTCATTATTCTTGCATTCATTATTTTCACAAAACGGAAAAGTATCTCTCTCAGAATAATACATATTTTGGTATTTTGAAGCGCTTATAACTCTTTCAGTTGGAGAGCTTTTTTCCTTTATCCATTCTCCTGCATATTTTGTTAAGTCAAAGGTATTAGCTCTTGCTTTGATTATTCCATCAGCAATTTTTATCTGTCCATTTGCGCCATAAGCCAATATTATTAAGATTATAATATAAGCAACCCATTTAGAATATTTAAAATTTATAAATTTCTCAAATAATTCTCTTCCCTTATCCAATAAAAACCCAACAATTAAAAAAGCAGCAGGAAAAGACACTAAGAAATACCTATCCTCTAATCCTCTGTTAAACGTTAAGCCAAAGAATATCCATGGCATTAATAGCCATACTAAAATAAAAACACGCTTTATGCTTTCATTATCCCCCTTCCATAAGATATCTAACCCCAATACAACATCTAATGCATAAACAATAATGCCAATCACTAATAAAATAAAAAATACCCACTGAAAGCTATTCCATAACAATCCTGTATTTTCAATAAATCCTTTCAAGCCACCCCCTTCAAATCTTCCAGTTCCAACACCAGTATATCTTTGCAATGGATTTTCAAAACTTAGTAAATAAATAAGAAAAGGGCTTATCGCTATTAAAATTAAAATTAAACTAGCATAAACTCTCTTGTCTAAAAATAATTTAAATTTCTCTTTTAAAAACAAATAAATAATAAATGGCACCACCATCATTACCATTTGCGATCTTGTAAACCAGCTTAAGCCAAAAAATAATCCAGCCAAGCCACTCATCTTCCAGTTATTTCCTTTTACAAACCCTTTAATAAAAAAATAAACAGCCCCTAAATAAAAAGTAGTTGCTATAATTTCTGTTAAAAATCTTGCAGTATAAAATAAATGCACCCAGGAAACACCTAATATAAAACTGCCAATTATCCCAACATCTTTATTGAATAATTCTTTCCCAATTAAATAAGTTAACCAGACACCTATAATGCTGAATAATAAAACTGAAAAATGCAATGCAGTATCATTCCCATTAAAATATAATATTAATCCCCAATATAAAGAAGTGAAAAATGGTCTTCTCGGATTGAATGTATATTGCGTTAAAGTGTCTTTTAATCCAGGATTTGCAATTATTTTTGCCCCAGTTGTATAATCTGCCTCATCCCACCATTGTGCTACATTTATGTTATAGTATTCAAATCTTAAGAATAAAGTAATTAATAATATTAAAACAAACACAACATTCTTCCAATCACTAAAATATTTCTTTAAAATTTCAAATAATTTATTTTTTCTCCCCTCTGTGTCTTTTTCATGTTCAGGCATATTTATCCTTTAACTTCCCCCTTTTTAACATTATTGTCAGCACTTTACCTTGTAAATCTTTACTGTTTTACCGTTAGCTTCATTCTCATAGACTAATCCTAAATCATTAAAATCCTTATTTAACATAAAGCTTAATTGCTGTCTTAATCTACCTAAGTATCTTGAATCCGCCACAAAATACTCAACCTTATTATTGCAGGCATATTTTATAGTGTCATTATAACTGGCATAAGGCAAATAAACAAATCTTCCATTGGAATAAAAGCTTATCCACGGTCTTCTCTCCATTATAGCTTTTCCATCGCCTATATTCTTCTTAAACCATTCTCCTGCTAGTTTATGTTCAACCGGCTGATCATCTTTCTCATAGATCTTAGGGACAAAATCATTCACAAAACTCACGCTTACTAACATTAAAACTGCTAAAATTATTGTTATTAATTTTGCATTAAATATCTTTCTCCATTCTTCTAATCTTGTTAAGCCTCTGCTTAGCCATATTAATAAAATTGGAACAGCGCTTAATAGCCATCTTCCTTCACTGCCAAAAACAGGATACATAAAAACAGGATACAAAATAAACAATAACAAATAATGCTCAATCTTTCTATCTTTCCTATCAGCAAAGCCGTAAATAGAAATTAAAAGGAAGATTACCGGGAATATTGAAACTAAAAATTTGAATATTAAATCTTTGAAATTAATTAAATATCTTTCTAAAAAATCTAAAGGCTCTTTTAATATGTATGCGCTTGTGCTTGAATCTATTGTCTGGTTATACGGATTTAATCTTATTCTTGTTTTATCTTGATTTAATGAAAACAAATTCTTTTCATAATTGTCAGTAAAAATTTCAAATTCTCTTTGTAAGTAAGTAAACCCACCTTTAGTTGAAATTTGTATTTTGCCTGTATTTTCATAAACAAACAATAACCATGGCGATAATACTAATAAAAAGATTGCTAGCAGGATCATTAGGTTAGTAAAATTTTTTAAGGAATATTTTCTGAATAATATTAAACAATAAAAAATAAGAACAAATGGTAATAAAATCCCTTCAGGTCTTACTAAACTGGCTGCTCCAAATATCAATCCGGTTATTAAATACATCCAAATTTTCTCCTTAATCAAGCTTAACCAACCAAAATACAATCCAGAAACAAATAAAAATAAATAAAAACTGTCATTATAAGTTAAAGTAGAAGTATAAATAAAAACTGTATAAGCCATAGTTAATATCGCAGATATTATCGCTTCTTTTCTGGAATAAATCCTCTTCGTGAATAAATAAACCGGGATTATTAACAAAGCGCCGAATATTGCACTTACTAATCTTGCGCTTAAAACTCCATCTTTAAAAATCAAATTTACTAATCCTATGGCAATTGGCATTCCAGGGGTTAGATTTGTATTCAGGTTATTCTCTAAATCTCTGTATAATCCATTTTCAATTAAATTCTTGCCCAGAGAAATATAATAAGCTCCATCTAATTCCACAGTATTATGCAACGAAAAAAATAATATTCTGACTAAAAATGCTATTATTACTATTAGTATTATCCAATAAACTTCTTTCTTCGTAATTATCATAAAATAAAGAAATTAAATAAACTTTAAAGCTTTTCTAAAAATCAAAATCTAAAGAGTCATCAAGCTCTTTTAATTCTTCATCATCTAGGTCGGTATTTAACTCTTCTAAGCCTTCAATTTCCAAATCAGCAGGTAATTCGCTTTCTTCATCATTAGGCACTAAAGGAGTCTCAACAGCTTTAGGAACACAGCTTACCAGCACTAACAAAACCAATATCAGGGGGAGTAATGCCTTATTCATTCTCATTCACCTCTGTTTTATCATTTATCTTCATCCCTTTCAGCTCTTTATGTATCCCAACAAGAATCTTATGCGCTTCTTTCAATTCTTGGTGCGCTTTCTGCATTAATTCCGTAGCCTCTTTATTGCCCAAGCTGGTTATCTTTCCAAAATAGTCCTGTGCATTTTTCACATGTTCCTTGAAACTATTAATTAAACCTTCAATTTTAGCAGTATCAACACCGCTTTCTTTTGCCTTCGATAGTATATTGTCTAATCTTTCTTCAAGATGTTTAGTTTTTTCTAGAACACCGCCAAACTTCATCTTTGTTTTCATTTGTGTTATCTTCTGGCTGAATTCCTTTATCTCACTCATTAATTTTTTAATTTCATCTTGCACCTTTCTTAATTCTTCTTTAGTTGTAGTGTCGATTATTCCATTAACTGCACTCCTTAGTTTAGCGACCTCTGATAATTTAATCTCAATATCCCCTGATATTTTTGCAGCATCTGCATCACTAAGGGCTGTATTCTCGCTTAGCATCTCTTTTAATCTGTTAATATGATTTTCAGCAACATTTAACATATTGCCATAATAATTCTTTGCATCGCCTTTAAAATCTTTAAATTTTTTCTTGCATTCTTCAGTGTTTTCCTTCTTGCATTCCCTAATTCTCATTGCCTTATCTTTCATATTGATCTTATCACTCTTAACAGCCATTAGCATATCTTTCATCTTTTCTTTTAACATCTCTTTACCTTTCATTTTATTTTTCATCTCTTCTCTCTTCTCCATTCCTTGGCAAGAACCAACATTCTTCCATCCTTTAGGGACCTCACAAGGCGTAGAAAATTCTTTACATTCTTTTGTTTCAGGATTCATTGCAGGTGTTATAATCTGGATACAAGCCCCATCTTTATTACCCACTTCATTATCTAATCTGCTCTCTTTATGACTCATTGCAAAAGCAACTGGCACTATGCTTAATACAATTGCAAACACCAAAACCAAACTTAATATTTTATTTTTCATTTTTACCTCCGATAAGTTTTTACTTATTAAATATTTCTATCTTTCAGAAGTCATTAAACTATATAAACACACTTTCATTAATTACTTTCAAAATACTTTACGAAGCTTTACAACACTTAAAAAAACTTTAAATTTCCTTTTTATTAAAAAATAAGCCTAAATTATTCTTAACTTCTCAAACCAGTATCCCCAGCTAGGCTCTAATTTTAATTTTTTAATTTCCTCCCTGGAATACCAACCAACAGATTTAGTTTCTCTCTCATCCCTATTTAAATTCCCACTAACCTTGCATTCAAATATATACCAATAATGTGTTGTAATGCCTTTACTGCACCAGTTACCATCCAATTCTCCGCTAATTGTTAATTTTAAACTTTCAACTATTAAACCAGTTTCTTCATTAACTTCTCTTCTTATTGCCTTTTCAGGAGTTTCCTCTCCATCTACATGCCCTGCAGGACAAGCAAAACCATATGGCAGAACATTTCTATCAATCAGCAAATACTTATTATCTTTTTTAATTAATGCCCCTATAGAATAATGCATATCCTTTCCCTTAGAAGATTTTCCTAGTTTTGGATTCGACATATAAAAATTAACATTTAGAATTCCTTTATATACATTGTGATTCAATATAAAAGTTTCCATCAGGCCAGTCACCAGACCATACACCCAAATACTTTAAACTATCAACATTTCCTTCTATTCCAAAAAATTCATTACATCCTTCAGAATTCAAAACTTTATGGGCTAAACACTCAGCTGTTTTCCTTCCACCTAGCGCCGCAATCACCGGCCGGGGTTTTATTCCAATATCTAATCCTCTTCCATCATGAAAATAAACATTATCCTCAATAGGTTTAGCACCTAGAAAGGGTTTGTCTAAAGACTCGGTTTTTTCAGTTATCCTTGCTAAACCATTTATTACTCTTCCATCGCTAATTCCAAATACACTTAAAGCTTCCATAATATTTTCAGGCTTCAAGACTATTTTTAAAGCTTTCCCTTCTTTTTAGTAGTTAAATTTTGATTAGAAAAGATTTAATAGTCTTAAATTAAAAACAAAAAATGAACAAGCTGTTTTTAATCATAATAATAGTAATAATATTTTCATTACGGGTTTCATCAGCAGAAATATCGGGTAAATCTTACTCTCCAGAACTAAAACTATTAAAAAATGTCATAGTTGAAATTAATACGCAACCAAAACAGATTGCGGTTACAGATCCATCATATTCTTTTACAGTATCACCGGGAAATTATATAATAAAAGCAAAATATGAAAATAATGAAGAATATTATCTGGAAGAGAATGTTACAGTATCTCAAGATGGTAAATTCTCGCATGATTTAATATTATTTTATCAGTTAGAAGATGAAGATATGGATTTGCCGGAAGTAGATGACTTAAATTTAACGCCAAAAACATCAAAAACATGGCTTATTATAATATTCCTGATTGCAATTATCATTGGATTCTTCTCAAAAAATGTTTTTAAAAAAAATATTGAAGTAAAAGAGCAGGAAATCTCTCAGGAATTAAAAGATGACTTAAAGCAGGTTTTAGAAATCTTAAAGCAAAATAATGGAAGAATAAACCAAAAAGACTTAAGAAAGAATTTAAATCTGTCAGAAGCTAAAGTTAGTTTAATGATTTCAGAATTGGAGTCTTTAAATAAAGTAAAAAGAATAAAGAAAGGAAGAGCTAATGTTGTAGTTTTGAATTAATCCACAAACCTATCTAGTGTATTTAATGGTCTTCCTTCAATAAACATTTTTCTCCAAACTTCAAAAGTTAATAAACTCCATAACTGCCTTGAATAAAATAATTTGCTTTTACTGTAATTATTAAACATCTTTTCCACATAATTGTAATTAAATATTCCCCCACGATTTATATTTTCCCTGCTTAATACTTGCTTAACAATATCCATTAATTCTCCATCTAACCATCTGTTAATAGGCACAAAGAATCTTGTTTTTTTTCTGTTAACTGTTTGTTCAGGTAATCTGCCTTGCATAGCTTTTCTTAGTAATATTTTATCCATACTCTTATCAATTTTAAAATTTACAGGGACGCTTGCCATAAATTCTGTGATTCTGTAATCCAAAAATGGTGTTCTTTCTTCGACACCAAATGCCATAGTATTTTTATCCGCCTTCATTAGCATATCCTCGGCTAGTATCTTGTCAGTATCAAGATATAATACTTGATTCAGAAAATCTCTCTCTTTAGTAAAATACTTATTTTGTATTTCTTCAGCTAATTTAAAATTACTGGTTTTTAATATTGCATCATCGCTATAAATCTCATTTTTCTCAACATCATTAAATATGCTGACTAATTCCAGATATCTTTCAGCATCAGTATTAGAATTTAAAAATCTTTCAAATCTCTTTAATCCCTCTTCCCCTAATTCAGAAGCATATTTAAAAAATCTGTTTAAAAATCTGTTAGGAATATTTCTGGCTAATCTTGGCATTAATCTTTTAACAAATCCCGGAATTCTATTTCCATATTGGTTATACAAATTCATAATTTTAATCTGTTCATATCCCCCAAATTGCTCATCACCACCATCCCCGGTTAAAACAACAGTCACATTTGGTTTGGTCTCTCTGGCTAATAAGTAAATTGGAATTGAAGTTGGATCTGCCATTGGCTCATCAGCATGCCATATTATTTTTGGAATTATCCCTAAAGTTTCAGGCTCAACTATAATCTCTTTATGGTCTGTCTTAAAATGATCCGCTAAAAACTTAGCTTCTTTTAGTTCATTATACTCTTCCTCAAAACCAAAACCAACAGAAAATGTTTTAACAGGTTCTTTGCTAAACTCTGCCATAAAACTTAAGATTGTTCCGGAGTCTATGCCGCCAGATAAATAAGCGCCTAATGGAACATCACTTATTAATCTCATTCTTACAGAATCTCTTATTAATTCATATAATTTCTCTTTTAATTCTAATTCTGTTAAAGTATTATCTGGCTTGACAGTTAAATTCCAGTATTTGTCTATAACAAAATTTTTCCTAGAATCATAAGTTAAATAATATCCCGGAGCTAATTTGTAAATCCCCCTAAACATTGTTTCAGAGGTTGGGTTACACCTATAAGTTAAAAATTCATGCAAAGCCCTGTAATTAATTTCTCTTTTAATTCTTTTATTTTCTAACAAAGCCTTAATCTCAGAAGCAAAATAAAGAACTTTATTCTGGAATGTAAAGTATAATGGCTTAACCCCCATTCTGTCTCTTGCCAATAAAATCTTCTTCTTTCTGGAATCATATAATACAATAGCAAACATACCATTAAACAACGCTAAACATTTCTCTCCATACTGCTCATAAGCATGAACAATAACTTCAGTATCAGTGTCAGACTTGAATTTATGCCCTTTCTTTTCTAATTCTTTTCTTATCTCTTTAAAATTATAAATCTCACCATTAAAAATAACACTAATATCTTTATTCTCATTAAAAATTGGTTGTTTGCCTCTTCTGCTTAGGTCTATAATGCTTAATCTTCTATGCCCCAGGCAAATATTTCTATCAGCATAATAACCAAAATCATCAGGGCCCCTGTGCTCTAGTCTATCAGTCATCTTCATTAATAATGGCTTGTCCTCTAATCCAAAAAATCCTGCTATTCCACACATTTTAATTTTAATACTATAAATCCATTATAAAAGCTTTATTAATCTTTAATTGTAATATCCCAAAATCTCAATTAATTTAGTTATATTTAAATAGGATAATCTTGCATATTAGATACAAAAATGGTAAATTTCACAGCACCGCCAGCCGGAACAGTTCAGATGGCACCACTAACCAATCCAGCTACCGCAATTGTTAAAAGCATTGTTGGTGTTTTTATTGGTATCCTAATTATACTTTTCCTTGCTCCAACAGTTTTATGGTTTGCTGAAAACCAGAATATAGCAAAGATTTTTTCATTTTCAAAAGAAGTTGCTTCTACAAGTGGTGTGAGTGGTTTTATAAGGGTCATGGATACTGCAAAAGCAGATTCATCTTTAGTTTGTTATCAAAATAAAGTAGGTGGTGATTGTATTTATTATAACTACAAACTGGAAGAGTTGCAATACACCTTAAAGGATTATTGTGGTTCTTTAAAAAAGAATCAACAGGTTATTGAAACAAAAGGTCAACAGTGTTCTCGTGATAATAATGATAAAGAAAAATGCAAGCAATGTTATCTTGTAAATGAAAGTGATTGGAAAGTTATCCAGCAGGAGAATGTATTCCAATCTTTCTCAATAGGTAATTTTAAGATTCCTTATCCAAATAATGCAAAAATTATAGGATCAGGGCGGTATAATAAGCAGATTGACGCTTCTCATAAAGAAAGCATGAGTTATTTTAAAGATAATACCCGATTATTAGTTTCTGGAAGTTCGGATGGCTCAACTATAAGCCACGGAGGAAAGAAAAAATATCTGCTTATCTCTTCAATGGATTATCAGTCAACATATGAAACTTTAAAGGCGCAAGATAAAATAACAGGATGGGTTCTAAGAATACTTACTTTTGTAATACTGTTGATAGGTTATAATTTATTATTTGGTCCAATATCTGTGATGTCTGATTTTGCTAGAAAAATACCTTTCATTGGTAAATGGATAGGCAATGCAGTTGGTGGGATAATATTTTTAGTTAGTTTATTCTTAGCAATACTTCATTTCATAATCCTTTGGATACTAATAACTATAATTAAGAATATCATTTTAATTGCCGTATTAGTCGCTGGGATCATAGGGATATTTTATTTATACACTTACTTTAAGAAGTCACGATAATTAAACAATCTTCTCAATCTCATATGGTTTCTTGCCTTTAGTAGAATAATAGGTTCTTATCATAATTTCGCTTAAAAATCCGAATATAATAAACAAGGTTCCAGTTACGACAAATAAAACAGCTAACAACAACAATGGACCTAATAGTAATTTTTTAATAATAATTGCTTTCACAATCTGCTCTATTAAAATCAAAATACTGAATAAATACTGTATTAAGCCTAAAACCCCAAAAAAATGCAGTGGTCTTGTAGAATAATCATTCCAGAACTTAACATATAACAGATCTAAAAATCCTTTAAATAATCTTTTATAATTATATTTTGTTTTTCCTCTTAATCTTGGATGATGCCTTACTCTTACCTCTCCAACTTTAAAACCTCTTAATTTTACTAATGCATGTATATATCTATGCATCTCTCCAAATAATTCTACTCCATCTAATGCTTCTCTTCTATAAGCTTTCAAAGCACAGCCAGCATCATGAACCTCATCTTTAATTAATCTTCTTCTTAAATAATTAGCAAATTTGGAATTTATTCTCTTGAAAAAAGGATCTTTTCTGTCAGCTCTCCATCCAGAAACAGCATCATAGCCCTCATTTTTTATTTTATTTATTAAAATTGGAATGTCATATGGATCATTCTGCAAATCACCATCAGAAGTTACTATTATATCCCCTTTAGATTGATTTATTCCTGCAGATAAAGCTGCTGTTTGTCCTGAATTTTTTCTTAATTTAACACCTATAACTCTTTTGTCTGTTTTAGCAATCCCCTCTATGATATGAAAAGTCCTGTCTTTGCTGCCATCATCAACCAAAATTAATTCAAAATCATAATTCTTTAAAGCCTCACAAACTCGTTTATACAAAGGAATAACATTATCCTCTTCATTATATTCAGGGATTACAACTGAAATCTTTAATACCATAACTAAAAACCCTAAAATTTCAACTTAAATACTTTTTGGATTTGTAAGGTGCATATTTAAGAAGTTTACTTTAACAAAAGAAAAACATTAATAAACCTGCTAATCTCTTCAATGCTAAAGGGGTAATATCCCAGAAATCAAAAAAATGTTTACTCGAATTGCTGAAGTAGCTGAAAGATACAAGCATGAACATGGAATAGAAAGATTGTAAAACGCCCCGCCTTTTCTAAGGTTTAGGTCTTTTTCTCAATTGAAACTAACATCGGGTTTAAGAAAAGTTTCGAACATAATGAAAAATTTGGGAAAATTCTGCAAGAATTTTTCTCTTGATTATATACATTAGTCTTTATCTTTAAACATGATATTTCCCTAAAATAAACAAGATTAGAATAATTTTAAGCAGGATTTTAGTCAGATTATAGTAATAATAATATTCATAACAAATACTACATACAGGTAGTTAAAAAACCAAAAGCTTTATATACTACCATTAAACTAATGATTATAACAAAATAATAAGGATAATAACAAAATGATCGTAAGAGAAGATTTTTTAAAAAAGTTAAGAAGCGCTTTTGATTTAAACATATATGAAGTTAAAATCTGGACAGCTTTATTATCAAAAGGGGTTGCTACAGCAGGTGAATTATCAGATATTTCAAATGTTCCAAGGTCAAGATCTTATGATGTTCTGGAAGGCTTAGAAAAGAAAGGATTTGTTATAATGAAATTAGGAAAGCCAATAAGATATATTGCAGTTAAACCTGAGGAAATAGTAAAAAGATTAAAGCAGGGAGTTGAAGATTCATCTAAGAAACAATTAGAATTATTAGATGGTGTTAAGAAAGAAGAAGTCTATAAAGAAATGGAATTATTATTTCAAAATGGCATTATAAATGTGGATCCTGCGAATTTATCTGGAGCCTTAAAAGGAAGAAAAAATGCTTATGCTCATTTAAACACTTTATTGACTAATGCTAAGAAATCAGTAACAATCGTGACTACATCTGAAGGCTTTGTAAGAAAAGCAGACTATCTAAAACATGCTTTCAAAAAATTAAAAGAAAAAGGAGTTAAGATAAGAATCGCAACTAATCCTACAGATAATGTGAAAGCAGCTGCAAAAGAATTAAATGGTTTGGTGGAAATTAAAAAATTAGAAGGCGTAAAGGCAAGATTTGCTATTGTAGATGCTAAAGATATTTTATTTTTTATACAAAACGATACTGAAATTCACGAATCTAATGATACAGGAATATGGGTTTCAACACCTTATTTTGCTCAGGCTTTAGAGTCTATGATACTCCAGAATTGGAATAAACTAGAGAAGATTTAATCTTTTTATTAAAACAATATTCTCTATAACTATTAGTCTTAAGAAAAATCTTTAACATTAAATAAAATAGAATATTATAACACTAAATAAGGCTAACAAAAAATAAATTAAAACTTTTTTCTTATTGGAGATTAATAATATAATCAACTCAAGTAACAAAATCCAATTTTGAGCACTTATTATTTCAGACATATTTTGCTCCTGCTACTAATCCAAATCCAACTGTCGCCAAAACACCTGCTAAAAT
>JAHFIJ010000015.1 GCA_023246445.1 Candidatus Woesearchaeota archaeon | reverse complement strand
AACCTCTTAGTTTTTACAATATTTCTGTAATATTTACAGAAAAGTCATAATATTTACGAATTTTTGTCAAAAATACGCAATTCATCTCCCACGCTGGGGATATTGGCTTTGCCAATTCAGATCTAAAGGAATGAGATTTCTTGCTTAGAATATCTTAAAGTGTTCCTTTACATTATCTTGTGCTACTTCAGGATTTCCTATTTCCTGCACCCCATTATAACCCCCTTGGGCAAGCCATTGTTTGAAAGGCTCTGCTTTCTTTGATGGAATGGATTGTATTAGCCATCATATTTATAGTATAATACTTCTCTTTTATAATTGTTACTATTCATAAAATGTATGCGTTGGTTCATGACATTTAATACCATTTTCAAACCTTCTTTTTAAACACTTTCAATATCTTATATTCTTTAAAGAACTCAAAATCCTTATCTACGCTTCCATCTTTAATTAAAATCCAGTATCTAACATCTTTAAAGTTATTATCTCCATTAACTAAATACTTTAAATTCAACTCTAATTTTCTTAAATCATTTATCCTGCTTTTACTTTCAAATTTATATTCCCTGAATAAATTATCTTTCTTCAGCCATAATTTATATTCACTGTATCTAATAAACTCTTTAATTTTATCCCCCCAATAAATAGTGTCTAAATAAGCGGCCTCTTCCTCGCTTCCACCTTCATACCCAACAATAAACCTTTCATCAGGCAAATCCTTCTCTAATAGTTCTAAATCTTTTTTAATCAATTTATCTCTGCTTGAAAAATAACCAGAAGTTAAAAAAGAAACTATAATAATGCTAACTACCAATCCACCAATTAATTCTTTTCTATTAATCTTCAATCCAATCAACAAAACAATTATAGGGGTTATAGTTAAAAAAAATCTCAGTTGAAAATTAAATAAAAACAATATTAAGCATAAAATCAGAAATATTCCTGTCTTTCTTTCTTTAATCCAGTTAACAAATACTAATCTATACAATAATGGGCTCATGATTATAAGCACCAGCAAATATTTTAATATATTATGTTCTGGCAATCCACCGGGTGCATCACCAACTAAAAAAGATAAATTACTCCCGAACCCTCTTAAAGTTGAAAAAAATGGCATTGAAAAATAATACCAGTCAAATATTATTCTTATAGAAAAAGAAATTAAAAAAGAAATTAAAACCAATATTACATTTAAAAATTTCTTATCATACAAAAAACTCAAAAAGAAAAATACCGAAAAATAAAAAGCAGGCCACCATATAGAAGTTGCCAACCCCAAGATTAATCCCCCTATTAAATAACTTATTATATTATCTTTCAAAAATAAATAATACACAATTAAGAATAATAAAGAAACTAATGGCAAAGGATTAATCCATGGCGCTAAATACCACACCAAAGGGGATATTATATATAAGAATAAAACCTCTACTCTTCTAACAATTAAATATAACACTAATAAAGTTAATAAATACCATATCAAATTCAATGTTTTAACTAACATAAGTGAAGGATATATATCTAACACCTTCCCTATAAGCCAGCCATATAACCATCCCGGTGTATTTCTTACCTTAGCATGGCTTATATCACTAAACTCTTTTCCAACAGCCAGATATTGCGGAACATCAGAAAATAATACTCTTTCAGAAACAAAAGTAAAGACTATTAAGCCTATAAACAATATTAATGCTATCCATTTAATATAATCCTTTTTAGTATATTCCGGATTTTCCGAAAACTTTTCAATTTTAGCCATTATTTTTGAAGGATTTTCAGGTTTAATAAACGTTTCTACAATTTTTTTGTTAGTTTTTACAATTTTTTATGATTACATAATATTAAACACCCTAACTATCCATATCTATGTCAGAAATAAGCTACACCAAGGACTCAGCTCATGAAATAGCTCTAAAACTACCAGCTAGCATTCAAGAAGATGAAAATGAAATACCCAAAAAGCCCATAATTACAACAGACTATCAAAAAGCGAGAATTGAAAAAAGAATTGAGTTCTATCAGGCTACATTTGATAAAACAAGAAACTTCAAGCCAAAAGGCACAAACCCTGTATTTGACGCATTATCAGAATTTATAGGTGGGGATCCATTAAAATTAGTGAATTCTTTGGAAAAAATTATAAATCTTTCAAGGGACTTAAAAGCGTGTAAACTTGTTAAAATTAAAAACAATCCCCAAGAAGTTTCAATTTCAACCTCGGTAACAATAGAGGATCTAACTTACAAAGAAACAAGAACAATAAATATTGTGGGTGAAGGACCTTCTTATCAGGATAGAGCAGAAATTCCATATTCTTCACATTTAGCCCGGAAATTATTAGGTGCAAAAGTCGGAGAAACTAGAAAATTCATCTCAGAAGAAAGATCAATAGAATATAAAATTTTAGCAATTTCATCTTATCCGCCAGGGGAATAAAACAGAAATTATCTTGCTAATCATACAGAACTAATGCCATAAAACAAAAAATACTGGAAGTCGGTAAAAGAATTCCTACAGAATCTCTTTCTAAAATAGCAATAAAGAACATTTTAATGATAAACTAGTTTCAAAAAGGATTAGATGCTTGCCAAATTTAAAGAATAAATCTTTATAAACATCTAAAACTAATATTAAACCAGAGGTGATCTAATGAAAAAAGGAAATAAAGGAAGTTTATTCAGGGAAGATCCGAAGAAAGATATTAGAAGATCAAATAAAAAATATATTCTAAACAAAAAAGAGGAGCATAACAGAAAATACTAATATGAAATTTAATAAAATCTGTAAAGATATTAAAGACTTAAAAATTCAGGGATCAGAAGCAGTGGCTAAAGCAGGATTAAAAGCTTTAAAACTAAACCATTCAAAAGAAGCAATTAAAAAGATTATCTCTTTGAGGCCTACAGAGCCATTACTTCAAAACTCAATAAAGAATGCATTAAAATTCAGCAGTTTAAATCAAGGAATAAGAAATTCTATAAAGCATTTAAATAATTCAGAAGAAATAATTTCAAACCTGTCATTTAAAATAATAAAAAATGCTAAAATTATCTACACTCACTGCCATTCTTCTACAGTTACTCATGCTTTAATTAACGCTTTTAAAAAACATAAATTTAAGGTTTATAACACAGAAACAAGACCTTTATTTCAGGGTAGAAAAACTGCAAAAGAATTAATTTCAAAAGATATAGAAGTTCATATGTATGATGATTCCTCAATGCCTGAAGCAATTAAAAATTCAGATTTAATTTTATTAGGTGCAGATTGGATCAATAGTTCGGGGGCTATAAATAAAATTGGCTCTTCCATAGCAGCGGATTTATCAAGGCATTACAGAATACCATTATATATTTTAGCAGACTCCTGGAAATTTAAAAATAAAAATTTAAAGCTGGAATTAAGATCTTCAAAAGAAATATGGAAATTTAAAAATAAAAATTTAAAAATCTTGAACCCTGCCTTTGATTTAATAAATAAAAGATACATTAAAGCAATAATATCAGAACTGGGAATTCTATCTTTTAAAGAATTTTTAAGAAAAGTAAAATGAAGCCGCTAATCTGTTTTGATTTAGACAACACTTTAGTATACTCAGAAAAAGTTCACGTTAACTCTTACAACTACGCATTAAGGAAATTCTTGCACAAACCTCAAAATCCGGAATTTATAACAAAACTGTTAGGCAGACCGCATAAGCAAATAGTTAAAATCCTGACTAAAAATGCTCCTAAAAATAAAATAAAAAATATAATGAAGCTTCACGATCTAATTTTAATTAAAAAGTTCTATCATCTGGCAAATTCAATCCCAGGAGTAATAAAAACTTTAAAAGAATTAAAAAAAGATTTTACTTTGGCAATAGTTTCAAATTGTTCTCATAAAAACATTAAAGCAATATTAAAAGGAGCTAAAATTCCATCAACCTTATTCAGTATAATTATAGGCTATGATGAAGTTAAGTATTCTAAGCCTGCCCCTGATCTGATCTTTAAAGCAGAAAGAAAACTAAAAACTAAAGCAGTTTATATGGTCGGAGACTCAATTTATGATATAAAAGCAGCAAATAAAGCTAGAATAAAAGCCATAGCAGTATTAACAGGTCATTACTCTAAAGCTTCATTAATAAAAGAAAAACCTTATATAACTTTAAAATCTATAAATCAATTGCCAAAATTTATTAAAAAGGAGGAAAGATGTCGCAATACCTTGATTTTGTAGATTTAAATTACAAACCAGCAAAAGATGATCTAATTTGTCTATTCTATTTTGAGCCTGCTAAAGATATTTCAGTAAAAGAGGCTATTGGTAGAATTGCAGCAGAATCTAGTAATGGAACATGGAGTGAATTAACAACTTTAAAAGAGCATATTAGAAAAATAAGAGCACGAGCTTTTGAAATTAAAGGAAATTACGTTAAAATAGCTTATCCCATGGAATTGTTTGAATTGGGTTCTATTCCGCAATTATTAAGTGCAGTAGCAGGTAACATATTTGGAATGAAAGCGATGAATAATCTAAGACTATTTGATATTGCATTCCCTGGAAAATATGTAAAAAGTTTTAAAGGCCCTCAGTTTGGTATTGAAGGTGTTAAAAAATTTATGAAAATTTATAACAGGCCATTAACAGCCACAGTTCCAAAACCAAAAGTAGGAATGACAACTAAAGAACATGCAGAAGTTGGTTATGAAGCATGGGTTGGTGGTGTGGATTTTCTGAAAGACGACGAAAATTTAACAAATCAGAATTTTAACAGATTTGATGCAAGAGTTAAATTATGTGCAAAAATGAGAGACAAAGCAGAAAAAGAAACAGGAGAGAAAAAAGATTATTTTATTAATGTTACAGCAGAGACAAATGAAATGCTAAGAAGAGCAAAACTGGCAAAAGATTATGATTTCAAATATATAATGGTAGATATTGTAACCTGTGGTTTCGCTGCTCTACAAACTTTAAGAAATTTTACTCAGGATTCAAAACAGGCTATACACGCACACAGAGCAATGCACGCTACCTTCACAAGAAATCCAAAGCATGGGGTCTCAATGTTGGTATTAGCAAAATTATCAAGATTATTAGGTGTAGACAATTTACATATTGGCACTGTAATTGGAAAATTAGTAGGCACAAAAGATGAGGTCTTAATGTTAGAGCATGAAATAGAACATCAATCAGAACCGGATTTCAAAACAAATCAAAATGTTTTATGTCAAAACTGGTATAATATTAAACCTGTAATCCCTGTTTCTTCAGGCGGTTTACATCCGGGCTTAGTTCCTCAAATAATAAAAATGCTTGGAAAAGACATTTGTATTCAGCTTGGCGGCGGTATACATGGAAATCCAAACGGAACAAGATCAGGAGCAATAGCATTAAGACAATCCATAGATGCAGCAATCAAAGGTATTTCATTAAAAGAATATTCTAAAAATCATAAAGAGTTGAAAGTCGCATTAGACAAATGGGGATCAGAAAGGCCTGTCTAAATAAATCTTTCATCTTTTTTATTAAAGTCTGCTAAAACTCAATTTTTGAAAATATTCTAAGAAGCTTATTAAAACCTACATATTAAATTTCTCAAAACTGTTTTTAAAGTATATTTAATTTACCTTTATTCAAATTCTCATCTCTAACCCAATTAGCCTATTTAGGGTTTATATTTATCAGATCCTAGTCCGGTATATCCCTTAAATAATTTTAACGGATAAGATACCCCCCCACTTGAATCCAAACTTAATATAAATTTAGTTTTCCTATTAGGGTAAACAGCATATACATTCACAGAATCTGGTTCTGGCCATTCACTTCCCATTCCAACTCTAAATTCAAGTGGAAGGTTAGGAAAACGTTTAACAAAGTCATCTAATCTAGACTTAGCTTCTATTACTCCCCCAAATAAATTAAATTTCGAGATAGCCTCTTCCAACATCTGATTTTCTTTTCTTCCCATAATATTCAAACTCTTATTTTTGTATCAAGGAATTTCTCAACTATCACATATTTATTTACTTTTAAAAATCCTGAAAATTCCCCGTCCATTATCTTTTCACTTTCTAATATTTTAATGCTTTTATTAAATATTGGCCCACCAAGAACTAATGTATTTGCATGCCCACCTTCAAATCCAATATGAAAACCATATTTTTCAGATGCAGTTTTTAATTCTGGCAGGTTTCTCATATCAATTTTTTTCCCAAGCCAATCCTTATTTAAACCATCAGCAGCAACCTCAGTAATTAATATTTCATAACCCCTTAATACCATATCTCTTAATATATCCTCATGATTCATTCCTGTATGTGCCGCAAATACTTCAACGCCTAAAGGAAATAGAATATCTCTTATAGCCTTAATCTGTGTTTCCTGTAATCCAATGCCGCCCAATACAATAGCATCAACAGGATTTTTCTTAACTATATCATGTATAATCTGAGCCTCTTTTTTAACATCCGCCTCATTGCAAATAGTATATATATGTGGCAAATTTAACATATTAGCCAGTTCTTTAGTTAATTCCACAGTAGCATAATGAAATAAATAGCAATCTCTTCTTGTTGGCTTAACACTTAACAAATAAGCGATTTCCCAGCCTTTATTCTTAGCAGTTTCAATAGCCAAACAACTGTCTTTCCCCCCACTGAATAATATCCCTACCTTCATTATTTAACAGAGTTTAGCTATATTTATAAAACTTTTGAAAGCCATTTTCCGAAGTTTCCCACGCATGACAACCGAACTTGTTCGAGTTTCTTTTCCTAAAAGAAAAGCTCTTGTCATTTTCTTTTCCGAAGTTTTCTTCCTAAGAAAAGCTCTTGTCATTTTCTTTTCCGAAGTTTTCTTCCTAAGAAAAGCTCAACCACAGCTCAAAGCGAGGATATTAAATATTTTACTCCTCTTTCTTAACAATCTTAACAATTCCCTTTTTAATCTTTATATTAACCTCATCACCATCTATTAAGCCTGCAATCTTGCTTACAGAAGAGGGTAATTTAATAATCCCCGCCTTAACATTTAAAGTTGTAACAACCTCATCTATCTTTCTATCTGTATCTTTAACACCGCTCTCTTTCTCTCTGTATTCCTTAGTTCTTTTATATAAATATTCAGCAATTAATTTAGCAACATTTTTCTTGGTTGCATTGCTTATCCCCTCTAAACCAGGGCTTAAATTTACTTCCAAAACATAAGCCTCTCTGCCCAATAGCATATCAACCCCACAAATCTCGCTTCCAACACATCTGGCAGCTCTTACAGCAATTTGTTCTTGATCAGAATTTAATTCATACGCTTCACCTATCCCCCCCATATGTATATTAGATCTTAATTCTCCTTTTGATGCCTTTCTTTTCATACAAGCAATTACCTTATCACCGCACACTATTGCCCTTACATCACTTATTCCTTCATCACTCCCTTCAATAAATTCTTGGATTATATAAGGCTGGTTAAATACCTGTAAAGCATCTATAATAGATTTAGCACTCTCTAAAGAATCAGCAAACATGACCCCCTTGCCATGAGTCCCGGAAGGAATCTTAATAACAATTGGGTATTTTACATTTTCTAAAACTTTCTTTGCCATATTCCTTGACTCAACTAAATATGTTGTTGGTATAGGAATATTATTTCTTCTTAAATATAAAGCTGTTAAAAACTTATCATGCGCCAAATTAAATGAAAGCGGCATTGTTGGCAGATATGCCTTGCCTAAAAAAGACTCTGCAATAGCTGCCTGCATATTAGAATATTTATGAGACCCCCTTATATAAACACAATCATAATCTTTAACCTTATTTCCTTCTATATTCAATTCAACACTTTTAGTCTTCAAACCTATCTCAACCTTTTTAACATGGATATTAGTTACATCTCTAAATAATTTGCTCGCCTCTTTAAGAATCCTTATGCTGCTGTTCCCCCCTAAACTAACAATTGCTAATTTCATTTTGATGAATCTATTAAAAATCCCTTCCTTAAGGTTCTTACTCCAATTAAAACAGAATAACTCATATGCCCTCTTTCGGCAATATTAAAAAGAGCCTTTATATTTCTTCCCTTAATGCTTAATCTGGCCCTGACCACTTCTCTCTTGCTATACCCATTAGAAGTCTTAATTCTTATCTTTTTGATTACAGGACCTAAATTTAATTTTCTAGCCAAACTAGAGGATATTGAATTATATTTCGCACCAGTATCTATCTTAGCCAAAACCTGATGATTATTAATCCTTACATGTTCTATTAATCCTAAAATAGTCTTTTTCTTCATTTAACCTATTAAATACTAGGCAATTTTTAAACCTATCCCTCAACTCTTCAGTAATCCAAAAAGTAGAAACATTTATATATAAAAATAATTCACTACTATCAATTAAAAGAGGCTGATGGAATTTGAATAATATACTAAAAGTAAGTTTAATCATTGTTTCAATTATTTTAGCAAGCTTTTCTGCTTCTGCTTTTCTTAATAATACAGCTATTGTAGGTTTTGTAGCACCGATAAATAATAGTATTTTAACAGGAACCGTAACATTAAACTTTACAATAAATACAACAAGTATAAGGGCTAATGGTATTAATATTAGTCAAGTAAACTATACTGCAGTTCCATTAGAAGGTGGAAATGCGATTACACTTTGTGCTAATGGCACAGGTCCTGGTTTGAATGGTAATGGGATTGGTAATGTAACCCAATGCACGTTCAATAGCGCTTTATTTTCAGATGGTCTTTATAATATAACTATACATATCGCAAACCAATCAGGAGCAAACTTGACAGGAACCCCAAACTCAACTACATTTTTAGCTGGAACAAATATTAGCATAGAGAATTTTGGTCCAAGAGTTAAAATAACTTCACCTGGAAACGCAACTGCTGAAGCATCAGGCGAGGTAATAAATAACACTATATTAGTAGATGCAAATTTCTTAAACAGAGAATTTGATATTAACTTTTCTTTAAGAGATAATGTAGCTGCACAGAACAGATCATTCTTCTGTGAATTGCATTTGATAAACAATATAGGCAGCTCTACAGCTATCGGTGGTGGTGCGGCCATAAACAGTTTCTTACTAAACAAGACAATAGCATTCTCAAATGGAACAAATGTTACGTTTAAGGTTCCATCCAGAAACGTATTGTTAAATGGCTCTAATTCAACATTCCAAGTTAAATGCAGAAATTCCGGGCAGGCATTCCTGTATAATATAAGCTTACTACAAACTTTCATAGTATCTGATGTAGTATTGCCTCAAAATGCAACATCTCCAACATTTACAGATTTAAAAGCAATTGAAAAAACTAAATTTGAATTTGGGGATAAAATAACAATAAGTGATTGTTCAGGAATTGATAACGTAGATGAAGCCGTGCAGTATAATATCACAATTAAACTGCCAGGAATAACCAGCTACACATTAAATAATGTAACACTTAGCTTTATTGATACTAAGGAACTTGGAACCTATGAAGTAAATTGTTCTGCAACAGACTCAAGCGGGAATATAAACAGTTCAATGAAAACTTTTGAGATTATACCTAAAGTAAGAGATCAGAGAATAGTAAAAATAGAAAAACCAAAGGCAACCATTATTGTAGCCCCAGGAACAACTTCAGATATTCCATTATCAGTTACAGGCGAAGCAAGATTAATGACAGAAGATTCAGCATTAACATTTAATTTCAAAGGTGCACAGCACACACTAAAAGTTATTGATGTTTCAGCATCAGAAGTTGAAATAGAGGTAAGTTCAGAGCCAGTAAGATTTAGGATTAAAGTAGGAGAAACAAAAGAAATTGATTTAAATGGGGATAATATAAATGATATACTTGTAACATTAAATACATTAATATCCAAGAAAGCAGACTTATCTATTTCATTGATTACTCAGCCTTCAGAAACTAAAGAAACAGCTGGAAGAGAGGTTTCAGTCCCTCAAAAAAAGATTAAAGCAGAAACAGAAATAAACTGGACTACTATTTTAATTGTTTTGATAATTATTATATTAGTTGTATTAATAGTATATTACTTCAAGCATCGTGGAAAAGGAGGTATAAGATTCACGCCCAAAGACCTTGGTGAAGGAAAAGAAGAGATTTCACAATATCAACCACCATCAGGCTTTAAATTTCCAGGGCAGTAAAAGAATAAAATGGCTAAACAAACAAAAACTGGATCACTTAATTATCTTAAGGAGGGAGGAAAAGAGATACTAAAAGGTCTAGGATATCTACTGGGTGGGGTTATGAAAGGAACAGGCTATACTGCGCAAGGGGTAGGCAGAGGAGTTGATAATATGTTTAAAGGATTTGGTTATGGCTTAAGTAAAACAGGGGAAGGTGGTGGGAGCTTAGTTAGAGGTTTAGGGGAATTAGCAAAAGGAAGTGCTGAAGGTGGGAGATCTGTCCTTTACAGAGGTGGACGCATTATTGGTGGGGCTGGGGAGTTAATTAGTAGTGGTGGTTTAAAAAAAGAACAAAAAAGAAAAGAACTAGCAGACAGATTATATGAAAGTGCAGCAGTTATTCTCCTATTAGCATCATTCATTTCATTTTCATTTACGACTACAACAACAGGCTCAGTAATAGGCAGTTTTGCACAAACTTCAATTTTATCAACAGTCTTAGGAATTGCTTTCTTAGGCGGCGCATTTATTCTGTTCCAATTAAAGAAATAATTGTTTTCTAAATTAATAGACAGCCGTAAAGTTTATAAATAGATACGCACTGAATACGTATTATGAAATTCAAACATAAAATCTCAAAAGGCAGTAGATTTAACCAGATTTACATACCTAAAGAAGTAGAAGAAGATTTTGAAGTGGGGGATTTAGTAGAAGTAAAATTATTAAAAAAGAAAACCAAAATTTATTATTCTAAAAATCTTCCAAAACTCAGCGATTTCAAAGAAAACATAGTAAAGAAAATATTCTCTACACTAGAACAATTTAATGAAATAAAACAAATATTTGTCATAGGCTCTTTCTTAACCCAAAAGATTAATTATAATGACATCGATATAATACTGATAACAAACAAAAAAGAGCTTGAAGAAGTAGCTTACGATAAATTAACAGACAAAATAAACCTTAAATTCCATATAATCTCAATCTCTGAAGATAATTTCTCCTTATTGCAGGAAACCTGTCCTTTAACTAACAATATGATTTATTATTACCTTTCTAATAAAAATTTTAATCCTCCAAACAAAAGAAAAATAGACAAAAACCACATTAAGTTTTTAATAATGTTACCAGAAGATTTACTAGAAATAAAAACAAATAGTCATGTATTCTATGATTCAATCAGGAGATTAATCACCATTAGAAAGTTTTTAAAAAATGAAGATTTAGACCCAATAAAAATCAATAAAGAATTAGAATTAACACTGGGAACATTCACTTTCTCAGCTTTAAAAGATAATGAAATAATTGACACTAAAATAATAGAAAAGTTAAGAGATATTATTAAAAATGAATTAAATAATATTAACAAATTGATTCAAAATGAGCAAAACAAAAACCATTCGTGAGTTAATAAATATATTAGCAGTAGCATTAAGACATAAGATAGGCGGTATAGTCAATCCAAATGAGATATATGCACAAAAATATTCCAAAGACGCAGATGTATTAATGAAAGAAGCGATAAGGATTTCACTTAAAGAAAACTGGAACAATTATGATAAAACTAAGATAAAGGATGAATTGAAAAGAAAATTAAAGGTTGAGCTGGGAAATAAAGAATTTATAAACGAAAGAAAATTTGATATAATGGATGAAGAGATTGATAAAATTTTAAAGTTATTTAACCTAAACTAGTGAACATAAACTTGTGGAGAAGAATATTTTCCAGAAGAAAGCATTAAAATAGTAGAAAAAACTAAAAGAAATCTAGTAGCTCAGTATTGCTAAGAATACCGAAAGACATAACAGATAATGTATAATCTTAACAGATTCTTAAAAACTTAATTCTCAAATATTCAATACATAAGAATAATATTATTAAAACCAGATAATTATACCACTCAAACATTCCCAAAAATCCTGCTAAATGATTAATAAACAAATAAAAAAAATTAATCAAAAATCCAAAACTAAATAAAAAAAATAGAATAAATAAAAACAATTTCAAAAATAATCTCTTCTTTAATCCCAAAAAGCTATTTTTAAATGATAAAACATTACAGGAGAATAATAAGTAAAAGAAGCTTAAAATTAAAATCCCTATTATAATCAGAACTAAAGAAAACCCTTCCTTAAAGCTCAAACTCCCACCAACAAAATAATCAAAGATATTAATCTTGTCTATTAAACTAAATAGTAATTTATACATTAAATAAAAATAAATAAAGCTTACAACCCCAAAAACCAGATAATACTTCTTGAAATTTAATATATCTTTTAATTTCTTGCCTTTGATTAGTAACCATGAAGTTCCAATAAAAACAGTATAAAAAACTATTAAAATAAAATTAATTAAATATTGTGAAACTAAAGCTTTCTTAACCATTGGTTCTACTTCCAATAAAACATTTTCAACCTCCTGCGCATTTTGTTCATTAACTTCACTATACTCTTTTAAATTGCCATATTGTGAGATCTGTCCTAAATAATTACCTAAAATTAATCTTCCAGCTGTTAAAGTTAATAAAAGTAATACTAAGAAAATTAAATCCATGGCTATTCCATAAACTATTTTTTTATTCATCATTTAACTACGGGAACTATTTTTCTTTCCGGGATTCCAGATAAGAGTTTAATGTATCTAAAGTTTTGTTATATCTTTTTTCAATTTTTTTAAGGTTTTCAATCATCTCCAAATCGTTTTTATTATTAACATTATTTAAACCTTCAATAATCTCTTTAAATTCCTTATATTTCATCTTAAGATTTTCGTTTAATTTATTCAAATTTTCATCACCCATACCCGCCCACCTCTTAGTATCCAAAATTTCAATTTCTATAAATTTTTTATCTGAGTTTTCATAAAAAGTTGATAGTTGCATCAAAAGCGCCAATCTAATACGTGTTTGATCATACCTTTCTTTAATTTTATTATCCGGCATATCAGCTTTAAAACTATAACCCTGATAATAGCTTTCTAAATTCTTAGACAAATCTTCTATTTCATCAAACTTTTTTTGGCTTAAATCTTCTTCTTCCAATTTTTTTAAAAAATTTAACAAAGTCTCTTCACCATTATTACCCTTACTTTTATTATCTTCTCCTTTTCCCGAGTTACCATCTTCTTCCTTACTTACAACTTTGCTCTGCTCCCCTAACATACTAAATATATCTCCTATCAACATTAATGCCTTAGCTTTTATTTGTGAACCTGCAGAATAAATTGTTAATTTTCTTAAATCTTGAACTTTCAAAATGATAGCCTTAATATCTTCTTGCCCTGAGAAATGCTCTTCAATTATATCATTAGTAGCAATAAATATCTCACTAGCTTTCTCATCGCTTATTGGTTCAAACTTTAAATTTTTCTCAACTACTTCAATACCTTTGCTCTTTAATTCCTTACTTAAATCATTAATCTTGTTTGCATCATTCAAGCTTACACTTCTTAAATCAATCCAGCACAACCCCAGATCTATTTTTTCTTTGTCAGTCCCGCATTCACCAACAGGCTGCCAGAATTTAGACTCACGATTAATAGCCCCGGGATTATTTATAGAACATACTCTAACAATTCCCGTATTAGCTAATGAAAATGTTCCGGGTAGAGGTGTATTTCCTATAACACTGCCAAATAAAGGGCTTAATCTTGGATTATCAGCAACACAATCTTTAACACTATTAATATTCCTTTTAGCCTCTTCTTTTACAACAAAGTCATTTGCAAAATCAACAGCAAAAGAGCTTGTTACCTTTCCAAATCCGCATTCTATAGCCCCATTAATATCGACACATATCTCATCTAAATTACTAACAGAAACGCAATGAGTGCTTATATCCCTAAAGTCATTTTTCTCTACAACACCACCCCTTTGATTACAATTTTCAGTTACATAAAAGAAATCTCCGAATTTATTTCTTAGATAAACAGAATATTTTAGTGGATACTTAACATTTGCATCATCTCCGGCATATATGTGATAATAAAGATCGTATCTGCTTTCCCTGTTAGCTTCATCATGTGTAAATTCTGAAAAGAATGCTGTAAACTGTGGCGGGCTTTCAGGCTTGGCTAGTTGATCCACAAAATCATCTATTCCGGGAAATCTTCCAAACACAGCACTTCTGCATATATCTGCACCTATATCCTGTAAACTTCTTCCCTTAAATGCGGTAAATGCAGTGCTGGCATATTCATTTGTAAAGAAATTAACACTATTTTCAACATTTTTCAAACTATCTTGGAATGTTAAATATTCCCCTCCGCCTTGAGTTTCTTTAAATAACTTTTCGCTGACTAAACTTACAAATCCCCCTTCAATTTTAAATATTGCAATAGCCTCTTTCCATAACATTTCACATATACCAATGCTTCTTATTTTATCGCATATTCCAACACTTTTGCCTTCAGTTTTAGCTACTGATAAGCATCTAACATATCCCTGTAACAAACTTCTAATATTTTTCAATCCCGCTAATATTCCTGTCATGCAAACCTTTGGTATTGGCTGTTGAGCTGTAATTATAGGCCATCCCAAAAATAAACTTCCTATTATCCCTGTCTGCACTACACTTTGACCAGGAGGTAATTGCCATCTTCCGCCAAGATTAAATCTGCTTGGGGGGCACATAACAGGATCGCAGACATTAAACATTATCTGGCAGCTTCTTGGATCCATAACATCATAACAGCTGGGTTTTATTTCGGCCCCTAAAGCAGCAGCTGATTTCCTGCTTTTGCCAAAATTTTTTCCATCTGCATTCAACACACCGCCATCAGGCACATTGCTTGCCATTTTAATCGCCCTGTCAGCATCTATTAAATAAGGTCTATAATTAGGATCTTGCTGCAACAAGCTGTAATGGAATCTTAATATATCATCAGGAGTGCATAACATTCCATCAGGCCCTACATTTAATATATCAAAATTACTTGGATTATTTAATTTATTGTAATCATTTACTCTTACGTAATCTCCATCCCTTATTGGAATACAGAATGGTTTTCCATCTTCATAATATTGTGCAACAGCTCCCGGAGCATAAGTATATCTCATATTCACATCAATATTAAACTTGTTTGAAGCCTCTATGGATATTAAATTCCCACCAACATCAATTTTTTCATTATTAATCAAGGGCTCAACCTTACCACCAATTATTGTATAACCTGCTCCTTCTGAATTCATAATAAACTGTGCTCTATATGTTATTCCAGTAATAGTATTATCATTCGTTACTATACCCTTAGGATTAACATTTTTCATCCATTCAGGAACGTCCTTTAATCTATATTCTTCACCATTAGCCTCAACAACATAAGGAGTTCCGGTATAATCCACCCAGTAATTAATTTCATTGGGTTCATTTTTTTCATTTCTAACAGTTACCTTTTTTATTGCACCCAGCAAAGCATTTTCTTTTTGATGCTCAAAAGTTCTATCTTCTTTTTTACTCAAATAATATAATATTTTTTCAGCATCACTTTCAGCAGCTATTTGAGCAGCTTTTATATCAGCATTCTCTGGCAGTTTCCCCTTATTTCTAATAAATTCCTCTACATTTTTTTTATAACCTGGTAATAATTCATTAACGAATTTATATTTTTCATTTATATTACTATATTTTTCATTTTCTTCTTTTAATTTATTATCTATACCCTCACAATTAATTACACCATTATATTCTTTCTTATTTGGCAACATAGGTAAGCCCAAAGATCCTCTCCTCTGGCAACCCTTCCTTAAATTAATTAAATATCTTAAATTTCTCTCCTCATCTATACCCATAACAGTTTCCCCAGAAATTTTTTGATACTCATTTATCTCACTAAAATCAATATCGCTTCCCTCAATCACAACATCTAATGGCTCACCTTTTAATGCCTCTCTTTCCTTAGTTCTTCTCTTCATAGCCTGATTTGTCTCTTTAATAGAATTCTTGGCAGCATTAATATCTTGAATTATATATTTATTATTTTTGATCATGCACTCATCCACGCTTTTATATCCTTTATTGGCAACTACACTCTCACAATATTTCTGCCATCCATTTTCACCGCTAACAACCTGCTTCCTGGCCTGATTTTTTGCAAATCCCCCTAAAAATGAATTCTTAATAGTTAAAAATGCAAAAACAGCTAAACATAATTTCTTCCATCCTTCCAGTAATTTCTCTAATTTATCAATTATTGCAGTTAATTTTTTAATCTTCTCTTCTGTTTTTTTAATTTTATTATCTATCTTCTTAGGATTAAAATCAAATAATTTTTTCTCTATTGGTATTCTTACTAAAAAATTACTCTCGGAAAACGCATCATCAACCCCAGGCAATATTCTTATATATACTTCTTTATTGAAATTAACATCAGTTACTTTAACTCTCAATGATTCTTTACTCTCATCCTTTAATCTTAACACCCCTTCCTTGCCTATATTTACTCGAACAGAATCTTTTTTAGGAGTATTTAACTTATCATAGATTAAGCCGCTAAATAAAACACTATTATCCTCTAAACTTTCCACATACCAGTCAGTTTTTTCTGCTTGTTTAGTTGTAGGATTAGTTTTATACAAATAAGTTCCTATATTAAATAATTCTGACTTCTCACCATTAACACTTAAATAAATCTCAGCACCCTTTTTCTCCTTGCCAATATTAACGCTTATTAATCTTAAATCCACTAATTCGCCACCCTCAAGAAAACTCTCGCTTTTGCTTCTTACATTAACATCCCCGGCTTCCTGTATCAAACGGTTTACTTCATCATTTCTCTCAGAAATGCTGTTTAATATATCTAATGCTCTGCTCTTAGCTACTAATGAATCAACACTTTCTAATTTAGATAATTCCAGATAATTTTTCGCAATTTTAATTTTAGCCTCATCAGAATATAAATTGCCATTTTCTTTCTTTTCATCTCTAAATAATTTAATAACATCTTCATATTCCCTTATAGCACTGCAGTAAAATCCCTTTGAATTTTCCCCATAATAAGCATCTTCAACAGACTCATCTTTTAAATAATCTCCTTTATTACAAACTTCACCTTCTTTGTTGGATCTAATTATTATTTTATTCTTATCCACCATTACACTCGCATCAGCCAATTTAGCTAATTCTGTTAATCTAACCAAAAAATCATCCCCCTCTTCCCACTTAAAAGAATTAAAATTTTTATTAAACTTTAAATCAGCAGGAACTATATTAAATATTTCATCAACATCTCTTCCTTCAAGACTTTCAACAGAATTTTTAAGTGCCTCAACAGAATACTTAAACACATTTGTATCTTGATGGTCTTTACTTTCGCCAGCGATATAAGTTAATATTTTTCCATCAAACTTAAATTCCCCTTTAAGATCAAATTTTAAATTATTATAACTGCTTGCATCTCCATAATTTCTTACAATCTCTAATTCATCCTCATTATCATTTTTTAATAAAATAGATTCTCTAATAACCCCACCTTTATTTTCTTTTTTAATCTCCTTAACAAGCCATCTTGATTCAGGATAAACTCTGCTCCCCTTTGTTAAGATCTTAGTTTCAGTTCTTCCTCCAACATTAATATCAACCTTAGCACTGTCTTCACTTGGATCTACCACATCCAATAATTGTATTCTAAACCTATCCACCCCGCTTAATCTATCTGGAAATTTTATAACCTTTGGTATTCCATTTTTGCTTAAAGTTTCTGTAGCTATACTCTTAAGACCTCTGTCATAAACCACTAATTGTGCACTATCAGATCTTATTCGGGATAATCTGATATAACCATTTCCCCCCCAGAAAGACTCATCATATCCAGTAGCATTTTCACTTGCCAAACTTCTTATCTCAGTTCTTCCACCATATATTAAGCTTCCACGATTTCTTCCGCTTAAAACATCAGCTATAGTTTCGCTTGTTTTTTTAGCTACATCTGCAACACCACTCTTTTCAATAGTTCTCCTTAAATCAGAAGCACTCAAATCAGGATTTACAGAATATCCATATTTGCCCCCCATATTTCCAAGCCACTTATTCTCATTTCTTTCTTCTTTTAATCTTAAATCCTGGCTTCCAAATCCAAAAAGCCCGGCTTGCCTGTCAAATAAAACCTTAGCAGTTAAATTTACAAAAATATTATCTGGAACTTCCTTCTCATTTGATATCTTCTCAAGCATTATCTGCACAACACCCAGATTATTTAAGCTTAATTTTCCCTGAGTAGGAGGCATATGCTTAACAAATTTCACATAAGGATTTTCTTGAGACTCTAAAACAATTATATTTCTTATATCCACATCTCCAAGTAAAGGCTCACTCTTGACATTTTTAGCCCCAATCAAACTTCCAATTGTATATCCTTTCAAATAAGCATAAACAGGAACACTGTCTTTTTCAATTAAAAAACTTTCAACAACAGGCGGCTCATAACTATCAACATTTATAACTATTGATTCTCCAGTATCTCTCTGATCTCTTTTGCTTGGATCTATTTCAAGATCATTGCCTAAAACCCCAGAAGATTTTTCATTCTCAGAACTATCACTAAAGAGTTGAGCATTCACATTAAAACTTAATATAGTGCTAAATAATAAAAATATCATAAACATTGCATTTAATTTTTTAAATTTCATTTTATTTCATAACCATATTTTTCTTTTAATCTGTTTGTATTTATCCTTTCATAAATGCTTCCATACTCTTCAGTATTGCTTGGAGCTCCATCATAATAACTATACAATGTGATTGTTCTTCCAAAGCCTAATAAATTTCTCGGAACTTCAATTAAATTTACATTGCCACCAATTACTACATCATTTAAGATTAAGTCAGGCACATCCACACTGCTGCATTTCTCGCTTCCAAATCCAAATATACTTAATAATCCACCCGTATCAACACATTTCTCAACACTTTCTCCCTTGATTGTAATATCCGCACCTTTTGACATTATAACACTGCTTACATTATATCTCCCTGCGATTAATCTTACTTTTTTAGAATCAGGATAAATAACGCTTACGCTATAATCCCTATCTAAACTTCTTAATTCTAGTATTGCATTTTCATTTCCGCTTAAGCCACGGACACTATCACCAAAAAACATTAAAATATCTAAATTCAATTCATAAATAGGCTCTAGTTTTACTCCACCAGACATTAATTGATTGCTTGAAATTGGTAACTTACCTTCAAAATATCCCTCTTTTCTGGCAATTATGTTTCCATTCACGCACTGAGGAACATCTCCATCAAAATCCCCGTTAAAATCACTCTTCCCTAAAGAGCATTCAAAATTAAAACATTTGAAAAACATATTTGCATCTCCCACACTATTATAGCTTCCATCAGATTTAGGCGCTAATACTATCACGTTTACCTTACCTAATTTTTTACTGCAGAAATCCTCTTTAAACTCCCCATAATCCTCTTTAGCTATAGTATTTTTCTTTGCCTGATTATTCTCCAACACCACCATATAGCCAAACTGCAAAATATCATCTCCGGAATTTAAAGTAATCAAAACAGGATACTTTACATCATAAACAAAATTCCAGTTCTGTAAGCAGAATATTCCATTTAAAAATTTAGCATTATCTTCCAATTTAACTATATCATCGCTTTTCAACAATCCATTATCACTAGGATCAACTTTTAAGTATAAAGGCCATTCATTTGAATACATTAAATTTGCATTTACATCTTTATAACTATTTTTCATAGCATCCCACTGATAATATGGTTCAATATCCCCAAAACTTGTTCCCTTTAATTTTACAGCCCTGATATTTCTGCTTAACAAATATCTTAATCTTGCAGTAATCTTATCTTTTTCCCATCTTCTCTCTCTGCAGTCAAATTCAGTATCCGACAATGGAATTTCTTCGTCTAATGCTATAGTATCGAAAGTCAAATCTTCTAAATAATCACTATTAGATTCTATAATCTCTTTTCCAGCATTGTATAATCTTCCAAAATTACTTTTAACACTTGAAGAATAATCATTTATTTTTAAGCTATTATCTCCTATCACAACAATTGTTGGCATCTCAACTTTAACATCTACCCTTGTATCTTTTATCTTCACGCTGGCATTTACATCCCCACTCTCAATCTTATAACCCTCAAACTTTAATCTTTCAAATCTATGCAAACATTTATCTAAGTTATCAGAGATATACTTTCCTAACTGTTCTTCCATTAAAACTTTGTCAGGAACATTTATTATATCTAAATTATTAACACTTTTATAATACCAATACATCACTTCATTATCCCCTAACAATAAAGAATTTGAAAAAACATTAACAGCACTTCTCGGAATAAAATCTTTGGAAATTTCAGTTAATCCACCGCTTAAGCCCATTATCTTTAATCCATTCCTGGTTGTTTCTTCTGCACATCCCTTAACAAAGTCTTTTACAACCTCTATCCTACTGCCTGATAAATCCGGTTTAAAAGGTGTTTTGAATAAACTAACAACCAATAATATTAATACAATCACAACTATAGCAATTATTATAAAAAACGTTACTTGTCCTCTTTTTTTAGCCATTTTTACCTTGAAGTAATCAAATTAGGGAAATATATAAATGTTATTATAGTATAAAATTTAATTAAAGGCAGTTCTTTTGCAATTTCCGGCCTTTTTTTGTAAAGAAAAGATAATTGGGCCCGGGCAGACTTTCGATGCCTTCTTTTAACCATTCTTTACGAGGTTTCTTTTCTAAAGCCCACACAAAGACTCTCAGGTTTTGCTCAAAAGAAAACTCTTTCGAACTGCCGACCTTCTCGACGTCAACGAGATGTCATAACCGCTAGACGACAGGCCCTTGAATCTAAGCTATAAAATCAATTTAAAATGTTTTCTAAAATGACCTCCTCCCAAAATAAATAGTCACACCTGTTTTTTCTTCAGCTTCCAAAAAAGAAAGAACATTTATATATTAAACACCTTCCTCTATATTAAGATGGTTTTAAGACATTTTACTAAAGAAGAAGCGAAAGAGGAAGTTAAAAAACTTGTTGATAAATATAATAGGATAGTTGAATCTGGCTCTATCAAAAGATACAAGGAAGAAGATACAAAAGCAGAATTTATTGAGCCACTTTTTGAAGCTTTGGGTTGGGATGTCCGAAATACTGAAAATGATGATGAAGTAGTCAGAGAAGAAAAAATCTCTAAAGGCAGAGTTGATTATTCTTTCAGGATTAATGGAATACCTAAATTTTTCTTAGAAGCAAAAGCACTTAAAGAGAATTTAGGTAATACCCAATTTGTTGAGCAAGCAGTTAATTATTCATGGCACAAAGGCTGCACTTGGGCAGTTCTTACAGGTTTTGAAGCAATCAAGATATTTAATTCTGAATGGAAAAGTGTAAATCCTTTACAAGCACAATTTGGACAGACTCTGCCTTGCCAATTATTCTTAGAAAAATTTGATACTTTATGGCTCTTATCCAGAGAAAGCTTTGAAAACAAACTTTTGGATATTGAAGCAGAAAAATGGGGAAAGAAGATAAAGAAAATCTCTGTTGATAAACAGCTTTTGAGTGATTTGACAAGATTCAGGGATTTACTTAACAAAAATATTCTCAAAAACAACGCCTCAAAAAATATTTCTGGCGATGAATTAGACGAAGCTGTCCAGCGAATAATTGACAGGTTAATCTTTATCAGAACTCTTGAAGATAAAGAATTAGAAGCTCCGATGTTGCAGTCAGTTGTCAGAGAAGATTTAAACAAGAGAATATACAAAAAGATTAATCTTGTTTTCAGAAAAATTGATAATATTTACAACAGCAAACTTTTTACCCCTCATTTATGCGAGGATTTAGATATAGATGACGAAGTTTTAGCCAAAGTCATAAACGGCTTGTTTCATTCAAGCGATAATACTGTTCATTATGACTTTTCTGCCATTGATGCCGATGTTTTAGGCAACATTTACGAGCAATATTTAGGGCATATTCTAAAGAAAACCGATAAAAGAGCAAAATTAGCAGAAGGAAAAGCACACAGAAAAGAGCAGGGAATATATTATACTCCTACTTATGTAGTAGACTATATTGTAAAAAATACAGTTGGTGAATTAGCCAAAGACAAGAAGTTTGATTTAAAGAATATCAAGATTTTAGACCCTGCTTGTGGCTCTGGCTCTTTTTTGATGAAAGCATTTGATTATCTTGTTACACTTGATAAAAAGAAGAATGGAGAAGTAGACCAGACAAAGCTTGACTTAACTGGGGCTTCTGCTACTTACGGCAGAAAAGTCGAAATTCTAAAAGACAATATTTTTGGAGTGGACTTAGATCCAAAAGCAGTTGAAATAGCACAATTAAACCTTTTGTTGAAAGCCGCAGAAAAGAAACATAGATTGCCGACGTTGCAGGAGAATATTAAAGTAGGAAATAGTTTAATTGATGATTCTTCTATCGCAGGAGAAAGAGCTCTCAAATGGGAAGAACAATTCAAAGGAATAATAGCGAACGGAGGATTTGATGTTGTTATTGGAAATCCACCCTATATATTTGCAAGAAGTCAAAAATTTAGTGATGCTGAAAAAAAATATTATTATCAAAATTATAAACTTCAAAAATATCAACTTAATACCTATGGATTATTCGTTGAAAAATCGTATTATTTACTTAAACAGGGCGGTTTTTTCGGGTTTATAATCCCTAATAACTGGTTAACTATAGAAACCTTTTCCTCTTTTAGAGATTTTATATTAAAAAATACTTCGAATATTCAAATAATAAACTTCTTTGACAAAGTATTTGAAGAGGCTAATGTTGATACGTGTATAGTCCTCTTTAGAAAAAATAAACCTAATAAAATTCACTTAGCTGAAATGTATGAGAAAAAATTGGAAAATGTAGGTGAATTTAAGTGGAATGAATTTGAAAAGAATAAGAATATTATCAACATTCCCTTACTAAAAAATAGATCTGGAATGAATATCATAACTAAGATAGAATCAAGTTCCATTCCACTGAAAAATGTCGCAGATGTATCTACTGGTCTAAAGGCCTATCAAATAGGAAAAGGAATCCCTAAACAAACTGAAGAAATTAAGAAAAGTAGAAAATTTCACTCAAAACAACAATTGTCTAAGGATTATTTACCTTATTTAGAAGGAAGAGATGTGGGAAGATATATTTTAACATGGTCAGGGGAATATCTCAAATATGGGGGTTTTCTGGCTGAACCAAGAAAATCTGTTCCCTTTAAAGGCAGAAGGATATTAGTAAGACAGATACCCTCCAAATTACCTTATTGTATAAATGCAATATCGACTGAAAAGGAAGTATTACACGACATAAATAGTATGGTAATATTTAACTTTATAGAATATACATCACAATTAATTCTTGGTTGTATTAATTCAAAATTGATTAGTTATTGGTTTTTTAATAAATTTGGTAAGCTTCAAAGAAAACTATTCCCTCAATTTAAAGTTAAAGAATTAAAAACATTCCCTATTTTCAAAAAAAGAAATGTGGAGTTAGAAACAAAACTAGTAGACTTAATTGATAAAATAATTCAGTCAAATAAACGTTTAAACGAACTCAAAGATAAACAAACCGATGAAAAAGCTCGTCTTGAAAAAGAAATCCAGAAAATAGACGATGAGATTGATGAAGAAGTCTATAAACTATATGGAATAACTTCTGAAGAAAAGAAGATTATTGAGGAAAGCTTGAAATGAACGAAAAAGAAAAATCATTAATCGTCTTCCAAGATAAGAAAATAAGAAGAATCTGGCAT
>JAHFIJ010000031.1 GCA_023246445.1 Candidatus Woesearchaeota archaeon | reverse complement strand
TTGAGGGAACTCGGCAAATTGGTCCTGTAGCTTCGGTATAAAGGATCCCTGTAGTTGTAATCTTAGATTGCGATTGCAGGGCGCAGTGACCAGGGAAACCCGACTGTTTAATAAAAACATAACAGTCCGCAAGTCAACACTGATGTGTATGGGCTGTTACGTCTGCCCAGTGCCAGCACTCGAAACTCCTCTTCAAGGGAGCTAAGAACTGGTAAACGGCGGGAATAACTATGATTCTCTTAAGGTAGCCAAATGCCTTGTCGTTTGAATGACGACGTGCATGAATGGCGTAACGAGGTTTCCACTGTCCCCAATTGGAGTCCCCTGAACACATCGCACTGGTGTGAAGACCAGTGATTTCCAGTGGGTCGCAGAGACCCCGTAGAACTTTACTGTAGCTTGTTGTTGTAGTGTGAGCTCTGATGTAGAGCGTAGGTGGAAGTCGTTATAGGCAGGATCGTCAGGTCTATGCTAAGACAAAATTGTAACACCACTCTTTGGAGTTTGCATTACTTACTTTTCCGAATGGTTAAGGACATCAGCATGCGGACAGTTCGGCTGGGGCGGCACCCTGCAGAAAAGATATCTGTAGGGCCCAATGACGAGCTCATCTGGGTTAGAAATCCAGAGGAGAGTGCAAGAGCAAAAGCTCGTCTGACTGCATCCTAAACACTACAGGTTGCAGAGATGAAAGTCTGGTCTAGCGAACCCCTATACTTCCTTGATGGGAGTTAGGTATGACAGAAAAGCTATCTCGGGGATAACTGAGTCGTAGCGCCTAAGAGCTCGGATCGACGGCGCTGCTTGCTACTTCATAGTCGGCTCTTCCTATCCTAGGCGTGCAGAAGCGTCTAAGGGTGAAGGAGTTCACTTATTAAAAGGGATCGTGAGCTGGGTTTACAACGTCGCGAGACAGTTGGTGTGATAACTACTGGAAATGTATAATATCTGAGCGGAAGAACCCTTTAGTACGAGAGGAACATGGGTTCGAAGCCTCTGGTGAATCGGTTGTCTGATAAGGCAGGCCGAGCAGCTACGCTTTATGGGATAAAAGCTGAAAGCATCTAAGCTTGAAACCCTCCGTGAAAAGAGATAGAGAGCCCTCACAGAACATGAGGTTGATAGGGTTGGGGTGTAAGCATGAAGCCTCGGCGACATGTTCAGCCCGCAATTACTAATCGCTCGAAACCAAAATCAAACTTCGCCTATGCATTCTTTTTTATTTTAATATTTTAACATCCTCGAACTTAAGTTCTGCGGTTTTTTTAAAAGAGTAAGATATATATATATATACGAAAAAATACTTTAAAACTATGAGAATAAAATCAACATTAATAATTTTAACTCTAATTTTTTTAATTGCTTGCTCTCAAAATAAAACTGAAGAAAAATACAAATTTGGGGCAGTATTATCTTTAACAGGAGCACAGGTTTATTATGGGGCTTTTGCAAAAGCAGGTATTGACATTGCAATAGAAGATATTAATAAAAAAGGGGGAATTAACGGAAGACCTGTATTAACAATCTACGAAGACAGTGAAAGTGATAGAAATAAAGCAGCAACAGCAGCTCAAAAACTTATTAATGTAGATCAAGTAAATGCTCTTTTTACAATTACTCCCCCAATGGCTGAAACTATCGCACCGATCGCTGAAGATAACAAAATTCCTTCAATATTTATTAGCTCAACAACATTTTTCGCACAAAACAAAACTTACGTTTTCAAAGATTATCCTTCCGCAGAATTAATTTGTGAGCAATTATATAAAAAAGCACATGAAGAAGGACATAATAAGATAGCCTTTTTTGGATTAAATTACGAACCAACATTACTTTGTAAAGAAATTATAGAAAAGGATGGAGAATTAAATGCATTTGAAACTTATAACACGGGAGATACTGATTTTAGAACACAATTAACAAAAATCAAAGCATCTGGGAGTACAGCAGTAATTTTATTAGCGTTAGCGAATCAATGCAAAACAGTTTACAAACAAATGGGAGAGCTTCAATTAAATGTACAACTGTATTTACCAATCCATACATTTGCTTGCGGCAGTAAGGATAATAGTAAATTTGGCAAAGAGCAGCTAGTTAATGCGTATGCAGGTGACATTGCTCTTAGCGAAGATAGCACAGATCCTTTATTTGTTGAATTCAAGAAAAAACTAGTAGAACGTAAACTCGACATTCATCCAGTAGGAAGTGCAATGCTGTATGACTTAGTTGCAGAAATGGCTAAAGCCTATGAGGGGTGTAAAGATGTGCAATGTGTAACTAATAATATAAGAAAATTAAATTATAATGGGATTACAGGAAATATCGCATACAACGGCGATCAGGTAGTAGAACGCGATATTAAGCTTTACAAGTTTGAAAGCGAAAAATGGAAACCAATTAATTAAAAATGCTTCATCAATAAACTTTAAATAATCTTCATACTCCTTTGCCATTGAGACCCCCCCCCTCTAAGAAACCTTTTTAAACAATTAAATCACCCAATTCCATGGCCGACAACAAAATTAATATGCCCCACAGCGCAGGCGGAATTGTAAGATATTTTGACGACTATAAAAGTAAAATAGAAATTTCTCCTTATCTTGTAGTTGGTTTTATAGTATTGGTTATTATTTTTGAATTAGTATTGCATACCTTATGATAATCATTCTTTAATCTTTTTTATTAAACTTGTAGTTGACATATTCTCAGTTTTCTGTAAAAAAACAATATGGCCTTTATAATCTTCAACAGTTCTTCTTTCAGTCTGATTCATAGTTTCTAAATTATAATCTGCTCCTTTTACATAAATTTCAGGCTTCAATACATCAAGATAATTTACAACATCTAATTCAGAATAAACCAAAACATAATCAACAAAGTCCAAAGAAGCTAAGATTTCTACTCTATAATTAATTTTATTTATAGGTCTGCCTTCTCCTTTTAATTGTCTTACAGAAGTATCATCATTTACACTAACAACTAAAACACCACTACATTTCTTCACCTCTTTTAAATATCTCACATGTCCAACATGAAGAAGATCAAAACAACCATTAGTTCATACTATTTTTCTTCCTTTTTCTTTTAAGCTTAAAACTATTCTTTCTAAACTTTACAAATCAACTACTTTTTCCTCTTCAAATAAAATTTTGTTTTTAAGCTCCCCTAAACCAACAGCATAAGTTCCTATTCTCTCAATACTAATGCCTGCAGCATAATTCGCAATAATAGCTGCTTCATCTAAAGAAGAACCTGATGCTATTGCTAAGGCCAATGCAGCCGCAACAGTATCCCCCGCCCCAGTTACATCATAAACCTCTCTTGCAAAAGTAGGGAACGCTACTATTTTTTCTGAAAACAAAGTCATTCCTTCAGAATCTTGGGTAACTAAAACATAAGAATTCAACAATCGTTTTAATTTCAACCCTGCTTCTTCAAGAGTTAATTTTCCATTTCCTGTCATTTCAAATAATTCTTTTCGATTCAGCTTAATTAAAAACATATTTCTATACAATTCCATATTCACTGGTTTAGGATCAACTATTACTTTATCGTTATATCTTCTTAATAAACTAATTAAATCTTCAGTAATCGCACCTTTTGCATAATCAGAAACCACAATAACATCAACATCTTCAGCAATTTCTATTAAAGCACTTCTATTAGTTTCCCCAAATCTTTTTTCTCTTATCTCTTCTTTATCTACTCTTAACATCTGCTGATTATTCCCCAGTATTCTATGTTTTTCAATAGTTGAGCAATCTTCTTCTAAATTAAATTCAATACCATTTTTTGTTAATAATTCTTTTAATATCCCCCCAGCGCTGTCATTACCTACAAAAGAAAATAATATAGCTGTTCCACCTAAAGAAACTATATTTGCAGCTACATTTCCAGCCCCCCCTATTTTAAAATATTCTTTAGTTACTTTGACAATAGGAACTGGTGCTTCAGGACTAATTCTCTCAACACATCCCACAGAATATCGGTCTAACATAACATCACCTATAACTAAAACCCTTTTTCCAATAAACCTATTTAAGATTTTTTCCAGCCCATTCATAAATTAAATCTTAAAATCTCTTTTAAAAATATTCAGAATCTATTATAAGGATTTAAAATCTATATATCTAAAATTATTTTTTTCTACTCTTAGCTAACTTAATTAATTTTTTAACTTTAGAAATCTTACTCTTTTTACTAGCTTTTCTACTATCTTTCTTCTTACTTCTATTAGAAACTTTCTTCTTCGGTGTTTCTTTTTTATTTTTCTTCACTACCATTTCTTTCTCCCAAAATATTTTCTTTACGAGGTTTCTTTTTTAAAGAAAACTCTCTGGACTCGGTGAAAAAGTTCCTTAAACAACTGCCAACCCATTTCTTAACCTATTGGCTTGTTCTAAAGGTTATCTTCCTCACACCATAATAAGCTTAACAAGTGCAGATTTCATACAGTGAGTTATAGTCCAGTCACCATATTAATAGCTGAACACTTGACAGAGGCCACTATTGATGTATCCTTTCCAGGACAACCGAATTATCCTCAAAAACAGTATTAATTTTAATATATTTATAATTATCCGACTACTTATTAGTAAAAAACAAAAATAAATACATTTTTATATTACTTAAATTTTAAAAATCATATGTTTGGAATGAATCCTAAAGAATTAGAAAAAGCGATGAAAAAGCTTGGAATTAAACAAGAGACTATTGAAGCCTCTGAAGTGATAATAAAAACAAAAGACAAGGAACTAATTATAAGAAACCCACAAATATCTAAAGTTAACGCAATGGGCCAGGAATCACTGCAAATCTCTGGTAAAATAGAAGAAAAAGCCACTATAAGTGAAGAAGACATAAAAACAATAATGGAACAGGCTAAAGTGGATTATAACAGAGCTAAACAGTCTTTAATGCTGAATAATGGTGACCTTGCAAAGACTATTTTGGATTTGCAAGAAAATTAAATATTACGACATTTTAAACAAGGATGATAAAGTTTTTTAAAAGCTTCTTTTTCAATTTGCTCTACTCTTCCAACTGATAAAGGAAGGTATGTGGCTATAATCCTAAAAGTGGGTTTTTCTTTTAGAATTTCATCAACTATTTCCCGCTCACCTTCATTCTCAATAAGATCATGAAGCCCATATCTACTGGCAATTACAATTCTTTGTTCGGGTGTTAACCTTTCAAATCCTTTACGTATACATGATGTTATAACTTCTTCACGTTCTGTTTCTTCAAAACTTTCGAACTCATCTACAAGCCCCCCAACAAATCTCCTTTCAACAGAAAGTTTTCTATCTCTAAAATTATTTCCTTCATCAAATCCATCAGAATCAAAAAGAGCCACATCCAGGGGAGAAGTTTTAAATGAACGCATACGCCCTAAATGTTTATGAAGAGGAGTCCGTTTAAATTCCCAATAATTCCCAAGAAAACTATCCTCCCTTACAAGAGATTCTATTTCCTCTAAATCAGGATTTCTTCCATTTCTATCAGCAAAGTTAGAAATCATCAACTCAAGTTTTCTATACCTGCGGCTTAAACCAACTTTTAATCCTAATGCCCCGTAATGAAACGCAGCAGCCCTATTATTCCCACGTAATAAAAGCCTATAAATATAACCTGTTGGGGACTCACATTTAGATAGATCTATTATCCTAAGACCATCAATAAGGCTTTCTTCACAAAATTTAAGTAACTCACGCTTTAGGCCTTTATTAGCTACTCTACGCACAAATGACTTCATAATCCCACTATAATATTCAAGATATTTACTTACAGCATCACTTCTTTCCCATTGCTTTTTTTCAACCCCTTCAGTATCTCTTAATGCTTCTTGAGCATTCTTAATTACTTCACGCTGCTCTCTAATTCTAAAATCAGGAACCCTTCCCATAAAATTTACCCAAAAGAAGCATATATAAAACCTTCGTTTTTAATTACTTATAAATAGTTAATATAAAATTTTAAAACACCAAAGATTAAAATATCTCCTTAACCATTAGAATCTATGGAAGAAATAAAAAATCTCATTAATAAAGCAGAAAATAAACTAGCAAATGTTGATCACTTATTATCTGTTACTTTCCCGATAATTAATGATGGAAAAATATTAGCGCCGATAGCAGAATCTCTTGCTCAATGTTCTTTTATAACAATGGAAGCCCTGTTAAAATATGAAAGAATTTATAAAAGAATACACTCCTTGCCGGATAATTTAGACATAATGTTTAACATATTTAAATCTGAAGTAGCCCTAAGATATAAAATAAGTAAAAATATTATGATAATGCTGAATGATCTTAAAAACTTTCTTCAAAGCAGGAAAAAAAGTGCAGCAGAATTTGTAAAAGACTCAAAATATGTTATCTGTTCAAATGAGTATTACACAACAATTATAACCCCGGAAAAACTAAAGACCTATAAAGACCTGATATCCCAGTTTATAACAAAAGTAAAAGAAATAACATCAAAGGGAGGATAAAATGATAGAAGATTACGATAATGCAAAAGAAGAATTAAAAAGAGCAGATCACTTAATATATATAACTTTAAAAATTTCAAGGAATGTAGATGTAATAAGAAATGCTGTATTAAGAATGATTTCTGCAGCTGAATTTCTAATTAAAGACATTTTAGTTCATAAAAAAAAGCCAATTCCTAAAACAGTGAAAGAATCTGTTGTCTTGCTAAGGAATCTGTTTAAAAAGGACGAAAAAATGCATGATTTCCTTAGTTTTTATGAGTTATTAAAAAGAATAGAAAGATCAGAATTTACAGCCAAAGATGAATATAGGAAAAATCTTGCATTAGTTACTAAATTTATGACTTTAGATGTTCCAACTCTAGAGCAATATTTCAACAAGAGCATTGACTTCGTAAATTATGTAAATGAATTAACTGGCAAAGTGCATAAGGAGAAGTAAATGACTAAGTTCCTTGGGATAATGAGTGCTAAGGGGGGAGTAGGAAAAACCACCACAGCATTAAATCTCGCTGCTTCCATGTCTTGTTTCAATCCAAGAGTTATTTTAATAGATGGAAATTTTTCAACTCCGCATATAGGCCTTCATTTAGGTTTAATTAAAAATATTAACTCTTTGCAAACTGCCTTAATAGGAAATAAAAGCCTATTAGATGTTACTTACCAGCACATCTCAGGATTAAAATTTATCTTAGGGGATATTTCTTTTAACCGTGATATAGATTCTAAAAATTTTGTAAGATTAATAAGAAACTTAAATGGATTATTTGATTATGTTTTGATAGATTCTTCCGCAGGATTAAACAATGAAACTTTAAATGTCATAGAATCAATTGACAAGGCAATCATAGTAGTTAATCCGGATATTTTAAGCTGCACTGAAGGCTTAAGATTAATAAAATTACTGGAAAACAGGGGAAAAGAAATCTTAGGCATTGTTTTAAATAAAGTTAATAAGGATAAGCACGAAATAAGCCTAAAAGATATAGAAATAATGCTGGGCAAACAAATATTATTAGAGGTTCCGGAAGATAAAATTTTTAAAAAAGCCTTGAGCGAATCTAAAATATTAACCCATTCCTATCCTAATCACAAAATAACTGAAAAATACAATAAATTAGCTGCTCTTTTAGTTGGCAAGGAATATAAAGACAAATGGAAATCAATAGCGGATTATTTTAAAAATTAATTACTTCTCATTAACATCCACTTCTATATCTCCAAAATGCTTCTTCTGTTCTAAATTTATCTTCTTCTCATTCATTAAATGCAATAATGGGACTAAAGTTATTACTTTATCAAATTTACTCGGATTTTCAGGCAATAAAATCGAAAAAGTTACTTTTCTTCCCAGTGTAAATAAGCTTTTAATCTTATCAAATATTTTTCTTATTACGCTGGTGATATCAATCCTCTTTTCTGGAATTTTAGGTATTTTAATTGCTTGATATGTTAATCTTCTTATTACTCTCCTTTTATCAACCTCCAAAGCCTGCTCTAAAGCCTTAACTAAATCATCAACGCTAACCTTTCTTTTTCTGGCTAATGGTGTCTTAATTGCTAATTTTGGCAGTTCCCCATAAATAATATTATCAACACTTAACTCTTCAGTTTCACCAGTATCTTTGTTAAATAATAAGGAATCAAAATAAACTATATCCTCATCAATTAGCTTATCAGTTTTTAATTTCAACAAAATAGCAGCAGCCAATATTATCTTCCCGGAAAGAAAAAAGTTATGCTCTTTTAAAACCTTAATTGTATCTAAATATTTTTGTGCAAAATACTTTAAATCTATATCCCACGGATTCATCTCCTCAGACTTCACTAAATCATAAATTAAAGTCTGCCATGTAATCTCATCTCTCTGCATTAAAATCTCTAATATCTTATCTTGCATATAATCACTGATAAACGGCTATATATAAATGTTATTTTCCTGTTGCACTGTAACATTAAAGGGGGCTAGAAGCTAATTTTTATATTTTCTTAAATGACTCAAAATCGCGTCATCAACAATAACTATATTTCCGACAGCTTTTACATCCTTATGTTTGATAATAACCCCTTTAGCTATAAGTTTGTGTCTTTTGTTTAATCTGACTTTTAGACTATGAATTTTACTACGATCTAAAATCGCTTCTTTAATCTTTCCAACAAAATATCCATCATCGGTGTAGACTTTCTTGTTTATTAGCCATTTAATGCTGTTGTCATTATATTTTCTATACAAACCATTAATTAAATTTCTAATATTTTTTTTATATTTAAAAATTCCAATACAAACAGTACAGAATAAAATTATAATTACAAAGAATAAGACATAATTCCAATTAGATATTATTTTATCTGGAGAATAATCTTTAGTCTCTTCACCTAAATAATCACCCTCTTTAGTATCGTTCTTTTTATCAAAATCAGGGGTTGGGATATCTTCTTTATCAAAATCAGGGGTTCCGGTTGACGATTCTTTTTTAGAATCTCCACTGCCCACAGAACCATCACCACTAGCTTGTTCTGAACTGCCCATAACAAAAGAATCATCTGGAT
>JAHFIJ010000030.1 GCA_023246445.1 Candidatus Woesearchaeota archaeon | reverse complement strand
AGATTTTACACTAGAATGTTTGGATACTTTAAATAAAGAGTTTGTTCCAAATGGTGGTCAGGTAATAGCTAAAGAAATAAAATTATCTAATAATCCTGATGCAAGAACACCATTACTAAAATTAAAAGAATCAAAACCAGAGGCAATGTTTATAATATGCTGGCCCCCAGATTGTAATTTAATATACAAACAAATGATAGAATTAGGCTTTACTCCACAGCTTTATATTCCAATTGGTTTTCCATTAGGTATTAATCCATTATCATTAAAAGATATGGATAAGGATCTATTATTAAAAAATGCATTTGCCTCTGACACAGCTTTAAACCAAGATGATCCAACGCCAGAGTTAGCAAAATTTAAAGATAAATTGGTAAAAAAAATTGGAAAAGAACCTAGACAAGTAGTGGATGCAGCAGTTGCTTACGATGATATACATGAGATTGCAATAGCAGCTTCAAAATGTAAAGACTTAACAAATGAATGTATTAGAAGCAATTTAGAACAGACAGACTACACTGGTGTAGCAGGTAACGTTAAATTTGATGGGAAACATTATGCAGCAAGAGCCTCTAGAGTTATTCAATATAAAGATGGAAAATGGGTTACATTTCCTTTATGAAAGAAAGCTTTAAAACACTAAATTCTATTAAATTCTCATGGCAAAAGTATTAATTGGTTGCCCTACATCAGACTATAAATCTTATTGTTTAAATGAGTATTTAGAGGGTTTAAAATCCATAACATATAAAGAAGCTGATTTTATTATTGTAGATAATTCTAAAACTGATGAATACTTAAATAAAATAAAAGAGTTAACTAAAGATTTCAAAAATTTAAAATTAATTAAAGATCCAAAATGGTTTGAAGGTGCTAAAGACAGAATAATAAATTCCAGAAATTTAATAAGGGAAATTGTTTTAAAGGAAAATTATGATTATTTTTTAAGTCTGGAGCAGGATGTTATCCCGCCTAAAAATGTAGTTGAAAGATTATTAAAGCATAAAAAAGATATTATTTCAGGTGTTGTTTTCTGCGATTTAATTATTAATGGTGCATTAACCTATAAGCCAATGCTATGGATTTCGGCTGGTAAGGATGAAAAAGGAAAAGAATTAATGCGTTACCTGGAGCCGTATGAAGTTGAAGATGAAAAATTAATGGAATTAAGAACTACTTCTTTAAGTTGTTTATTAATCTCAAAAGAAATCCTTAATAAAATTAAATTTAGATATACTGTAGGTTTTGATGATGTGGAATTATGTAATGATACAAAAGAATTAGGCTATAAAATATTTGTAGACACTTCAGTAAAATGCAAACACTTAATTAAAGGAATGGATTGGAGTAAAATTAAAAAATAAATTATTTTTTAGCCTCTGTCTTCTGGGTTTCAGCTATTTCCTTTTCCGAAGTTTCTTTCGGCTCTTTATCGGATATTCCCCATAACTCTTTTATTGATTTTTCTCCCTCTTTGACTACTCTTAAATTAATTTGCTGTGTAAATTGCGATATTGTATTCCCTCTTATAGACTTTCTTTTTGTTATAAAATAATGATTTTGCTTATGCGCTTTCTTTCTTTTTTTTCCCTTAAATCCTATATCCCCACTGTCTAAAACAATTCTCTTTCTTCCAATCCCATCTATATCCCCTCTCATCGGAAATCCTGCAGAATCGCTTCCACCAGTAATTTTTAGTTGATAATTTGCTAATCCTAGTAACTGCCCGTCTACCACATCACCTACTTTCTTTCCTGTTAAAAAATAGTTCTCTATAGTCTTACCGTAAGTTCTTTTAGTTTTCGGATCTCCAATTTCAAATCTTATTGCTGCCATTTTTCACTGATTAAATACCCCATAAAGGATTTTTATTACGTTTTATTTCCATAATTTCTCTCATAACTTCAACTTGACCAGCATTTAAAAAGCTTTTCAATTTCTTAAGTTCCCTGAATTCCTCTTCAGAAATGTCTGTATATAAAGTCTGATCTTCAAATATCTGCCTCCCAACTACAGCATTAGGAAGCGATATGGCGCCATCTTCACCCTGTTTAATCTCTCCTATGTTCTTCTTATCCTTTTGTATCCCCCTTATAATACTTATCTTCTTTCCTTCTTCATTAATCAGATGACTTTCATTTCTTAAATTCCCCAATAAGACATTAACGCCTATAATCGCAGGATTTGACTTCCTGAAAACACATCCCTTTAATATTTTTATTTTAGCAGGTGATGTAATTGATTTTAAGATTCTGGTTTCCTGCTCTTTTTTAGTTTCTTTTAACCATTTCCCATAATCCTCAATTAATCTGTATATCACTTCATTGGAGATTACCTTAACATCTTTAGGTTCAATCTTAGGAACATTAAAGCATAATATTATTCTGTTTAATTCATCTTTCTGGGTTTCAGCTTCAGCTATGTCTTTTTTGGTTATTTCCCCTATAGAAGCGGATTTTATTTTAACTTTTTTTTCTTTTAATAAATTTACTAGTGCTTCCAAAGATCCCAATGTATCTGCTTTTACAATTATTCCATCAGATTCTTTATAGATTATAACCTCTTGGACTTCTTTCTTAATATCTTCTTTTAATCTATCAACATTATCCTTTGCTATAATCAATGGCATTCCAGGTAATACACTTGTTATTTCAGTGCAGTTAATCTTTAATCCGATAGCTGCATGCGCTTCTTCAATTTTTTTTAATTTTCCTTTTTCAGATTCAAATATTGCCTTTATTCTTCCAGTTTTAGGCTCATTCACGTCTCCAACCACAAATATATCATTTATTTTTATTGTTCCGTCATATAAAATTAAATCCAAACATTCACCCAAGCCCTTTTCTTCTCTTACTTCTAACACAATTGCTTTTCCAGGTCCTTTAACTTCTGTTTTTAATTCATCTTCTAAAAATTTCTGTGCTAATCCAGTCATTACCATTAATAATTCTTGAATTCCTTCTCCGCTTTTAGCTGAAACCGGGATTATTGCTATTTGTTTTTTATAATCTTCAACCCTGTCAAATCTTTCAGAATTAAAATTTAACTCAGCTAATTTTCCAACTATTGTATAGATTCTGTTATCTAATTCTATTTTTACAGATTCTGCCTGATTATTTATTGCTTTAATTAATGATAAGCCTGTATTCTGCCACCCAGGTAATAAATCTAATTTGTTTAATGCAATTATAAATGGTGTTTTATACTGTTTTAAAATCTGTATGCACTCTTTAGTCTGTTCTTCTATCCCCTTTGTAATATCAATCACTAAAATTGCAATATCAGCTAAATTTCCACCCCTTTTCCTTAAATTCTGGAAAGCAGCATGCCCGGGAGTATCTATGAACAATAAGCCCGGAATTGTTAATTTTATGTTTAATTGCTCTAATAAATCCCCACATATCTTTTTAATAGTTCTCAAAGGCACATTATAGCTTTTAATAGATTGTGTAATTGCGCCTGCTTCAGTTTTAACTATTGAAATCCCCTTAATCTTTTCTAATAATGATGATTTGCCATGGTCCACGTGTCCTGCCAGCATTACAATTGGTTGTCTAATCATAATAATAACTATAAGAGAATGATTTTTAAAGGTTGTTGAAGCGATGTCATGGTGAAATACTCTTCTTGACTAGCCTATGAAGATTATGGGCTATACACTTAAAGGATTTCACCGGGACCATAATCTATAGTTTAACTGGTCTAGAAAATAATCTTAAAAAAAAGTTTCTCTTCTTCTCAGGTTCAGCCACTGCTAATTCTTGGCTATCTTTCGGCGATCCAACAATACTATCCAGTTCAGTTACTAATCCATCCATCTCTTTCTTCATTTCACCTATACTTTCTATTTTTTTAAACATATCATGAGCACACACTCTTGATAAACCATGGAGGGTGCGATTCATTAATGAGCCGATTTCATATCTTTCATCTTTTTTTCCCATGCTTGTTACTAAAAATTTTCTATATCGCCCTGAGTCTATTCTCTGTTCTAGTGCTTTTCCTACATTAAAAGTGCTTCCAAAAATTAGAGAGGCTAACAAATGTGATGGTATTCTATAATCTTCAATTGGTTCCATCAATCCTTCTTTAATTAAAACACCCATATCCTCCTTAAGTAATGTTAAAATTTCTTCCAAATCCAGACCTAAAGAAGGATCACAATAAGCAACACTATAGTCCCATAATCCAACTGCCATTCTAGGTCTTTGATAGTCGCAAGGAACTAAGATTAAACTATCTCCTTCAATCTTACATAAAATATTCTGGGCTCTTAAATCAAAATGTGATGGAATACGTTTTACTGACAAAAATTCTTCTATAACCGGCTTAAGAGCTATCTCTAAACCGCTTACACCTTGGTTTTGTCTCTTTAAAGCTGCTCCTGCCAAAACATATTCCCAAATTGATCCGCTTTTACCTTCTAGAAAAGGCTCAAATTGTTCCTCGCCTTCTGGAAGAGTTGAAATAAATCGATAAAGTTTAAATAAATCTGTCCAAAATTCAAGTTTTCTAAACAAAATATCCTTATTAAAATGAGTCAAGGGATCAGAAAATAAACCATTCTGTGAAAATTCTCCTCCTTCAGCCATTTTATAAGTTTCAATTTGAAATCTTCTAATAAACGCTCTTAAAGCACTCACTGTTGTTTTTTTATCATAATTTGTATTAGTATACTCTCTTAAATTCCAGGGAAAGTTTTCCATTACAATAATATCGTCACCAATAGCATTCAGTTTTTCGGTTAGAATTATCTTTGGGGCTAAACCTTTCTTGCTTAAAGCCAAGAGGTAAGGTAATTCTCTTACTGTCCCAAATGAAGAAGTTTCTTGAGCTTTATATAAAGGTCTATCTTCAGTTAAATTTGTTGGATTAACTCCTTGTTTTACATGAAGCGTAGTTTCTGAATTATCGGGTAAGCCAATTACTATTTTTTTATGTAATGCATCAAGATTTGAATATGGAGAACCACCAATAACATTCCAAGCAACAGTAGTGGAATATCCCAAAGCTTGTAATATTCGTGGTTTTAATAAATCTATTGCCCTATCAAAGTTTTTTTCTAATCCTTCTTTGCCTTCTACAAGTTCAGAAGTTATTGTTCCACCATTATTATTTTTGCCTAAGTCTGATTTACCTGAATTATTGAGGCAATTCATAGTAAAGCTAGATACCCCACATTCTAGATTAGACATAACTCACCACCTTTGAGATTCTATGTATTAACTCTATTGCATTATGAAACTTCTCAATCAATAAATGCTGTTCCATTGTCGCCTTTCTCCACTCTACACTATCTCTTAATTTAACTATTAGTAATTTATTAACTTGGTCCAAAGCACAAGCAAGTTGCACATCGTAGTTATAATACGCCTTAAGAGCATTTGAATAAAACCTTTCTATATCATTTAAAAGGTTTATTAATCTTCCCTCTAACTCTTTTTCGACAGGCTCATTACATATTAGTTTTGCTATTCTTTTTATTTCATCCCCAATCTTTTCCATATTCTCAGCAATACTCCAAACCTTTAAATAAAAATTTATCGTCTCTTTTTTATGAGCTAATACATGTGGATAAGCCATATAATATTTACATAACCTATAAATAAGAAAAACAAGCCTATTAACATCCTTATCTCGTCTTAACAAATCATCGCATATACTACAATTATTCGAACAATTTTTAACATCAAAAATCATAGACCGAATTATTATATCTATCCTTTTAATTAGACCACTTGCATCTATTTTACTAATATTTAAGAAATCCTTAGCTACAATCCTATCATTTGTTTGTTCAATTATCTCCAAAGCAATAAAATTATGTAAAGTTTCCCTTATAAAATCTGCTCTTTCATTTAAATTATCACCTATTATTATTATTTGTCTATAATTCCCAACATATGCGGATACTATTTCCCTCTGAATTGGTTTATTATCTTTTCTCGTAATGTCAATTGTAATCTTCTTAAACGGTATTTTAATATTATTTTTCTCTTTTGTTAATATCAATTCATTATTTCCGTTCTCTTCTAGATAAATTGTATCTCCTTTTTTTAGGTTATTTTTCTCAGTCCATGCCTTAGGTAAACTAACAACATGACTGCTATTACCAAATTTGATTAATTTTCTATATTCCATTCTGCTTAACTACAACTAAACCCCCCAGATTTACTATATCTTAATTATTTATAAACTTTCCTATACTCCAGTAGGAAATATATACTAGATATATTCTATATCCCTAAAATATATATAGTTTATTCACATTTGTTCCCGTATATTAAATAAAAAACTTCTAGGGGGTGAGAAAATGAAATATCAAAGAAGAGTAAAGGCAAAAAGAGAATGGCCAGATGATATCTACAGTGAAGAATTTAGAGATGAGCTGTTAGATGACGACGAGATAAGCGCAGAAGAAGAAGGTTTCATGCGTGGTTATATGGATGAAGATGAAAATTAAAAAAGGAGGCAGAGATTAATGGAAGATTATGAAAGATGCATTGCTTGTAACACAATTATAGAGGAGAGAGCAATATTTAATCCTTATTTGTGCAAGCTATGTGAAGAAGAGCTGAAGAAAATAAATCCCGGTAGGAAGTAGCTAAAAATATATATTGCAAAACACAAATCTATTAAAAAGACAACCAAAACTTTAAGTTTAATGGAAAAAAAGTTCATAGTTGTTGCTGGTGGTGTAATGTCTGGTGTTGGAAAGGGTGTAGCTACTGCTTCTATTGGAAAAATTCTTCAGGAATATGGCTATAAAACAACAGCAATCAAGATTGATCCCTATATTAATATTGATGCAGGGACATTAAGGCCCACAGAACATGGGGAAGTCTGGGTTACGTCTGATGGTGGCGAAATTGACCAGGATTTAGGGAATTATGAAAGATTTTTAGGTCAGGAAATTCCAAAAGTAAATAATATTACAACAGGTCAGATCTATAAAACTTTAATAGAAAAAGAAAGGCGTGGGGATTTCTTAGGCAAAACAGTTCAGTTTATCCCTCATGTCCCAAATGAGATTAAAAAAAGGATATTGGAAGCAGGCAATGATTTTGATATTATTTTAATAGAGATTGGCGGCACTATTGGAGATTATGAAAACATCCCCTTTTTATTTGCTGTTAAAAGCCTGGAAAGAGACTATGGGGAAGGAAATTTTGTTTATGTATTAATAACATATCTGCCAATCCCCTCACACATAAATGAAATGAAAACAAAACCAACACAAACTGCTATTCGCCTATTAACAGAATCAGGTATTTTCCCGGATATAATCTTATGTAGAGCAAAAGAACCATTAGATGATGTTAGAAGAAATAGAATAGAAGAGTATGCAAATATAAAAAAGGAATTCATTATTTCTGCTCCCGATATTAAAAAAACAATTTATTCTATACCACTGAATTTTGAAAAAGAAGACTTAGGATTAAAAATTTTGAATAAACTAAGCCTAAAGCCATTAAAATTTCCAGACTGGAGCAAATGGAGATCATTAGTAGAAGGCATAGAAAATCCAAAAAAAGAAATTAAAATTGCTATTGTGGGTAAATATCTGGATATAGGGAATTATATTCTAAAAGATTCTTATATATCTATTAATGAAGCCTTAACTCACGCCTCAGCCCATTTTTCAGTTGGTTTGGATATAGATTGGATTGATGCTAAATCCTTTGAAAGGCACCCTGAAACGATTGAAATATTAAAAAGGTATAAAGGCATTATAGTTCCAGGCGGCTTTGGAGAATCCGGAGTAGAAGGTAAAATGATGGCTATTAAGTTCGCAAGAGAAAATAATATTCCTTACTTGGGCCTATGTTATGGTTTGCAGTTGGCTATTATTGAGTTTGCTAGAAATGTCTGTAACATGGAAAATGCCCACACAACAGAAGTTATGAAAGAAACAAAATATCCTGTAATTGATATTATGGATGAGCAGAAAGATGTAAAGCAGAAAGGTGGAACAATGCGCTTAGGTTCTTATGCCTGTGTTTTAAAGGAAAATACCAAAATATTTAATTTATATAGTAAATTAGGAAGATTTGAAATGGATAAATTAAAATATCTTACGGAAAAAAATAAAGGCAATTGTAATGGCGAATTTGTGATCTCAGAAAAGCACCGTCATAGATATGAAGTTAATCCTGAATTTATTAAAGAGCTTGAATCCAAAGGTTTGGTATTTTCCGGTTATCATGAAAGAAAAGATGGAACAAGATTAATGGAGTTTATTGAAATTCCAGATAATAAGTTTTTTATCGGCACTCAGTCGCACCCTGAGTTCACTTCATCTCTGCAGCATCCATCACCATTATTTTACGGTTTTGTGGAGGCTTGCTCGGATTAAAATGGGAAAAGAAATGCAGGGTGTTCTGCCTTCACAGGAAATCAGGGAATTAATAAAAAAAGGATATATTACCTCAGAAGCAAAAATAGCAGATCCGGGGTCTGCTAGTCTGGACTTATCCTTAGGGTCAGAAGTATATAGGTTAAACTCAAGTTCATTATTGAGAGATCAAGATTTATTAAGGAATGTTTCATTTAAATGGGATATAGAAAAAGCACCAGTTTTGCTTGAACCAAATGTTACCTATCTTATCCCTGTAAGAGAAAGATTTAAACTTCCACAAGGATTAAGAGGTTATAGCAATCCCAAAAGCACATCGGGTCGGCTTGATGCTTCTGTTAGATTAATTGGTGTTAGATTAATTGGTAAAGGCAGCAATAGATATGATAGCTTAGAAGAAGGTTTTGATGGTGGGTTGTTCTTAGAGATAAAACCACAACTTTTTCCATTAGTAATCAAAAGACCAGGTATTTCATTGAACCAGATAAGATTTTTCAGTGGAGATAGCGATATGAATGAAAATGCTATTAGGGTTGCTCATTCACTTTACCCTTTAGTTTTTAACAACGACGGAAATCCATTAGATGATAAAGAGTTAAGAATACATAGCCTAGGCACAGGTAAACCAGGAATAATCTTTACATTAAATCTAAGGGAGGGTAATGAAAAAAGAATAGTCGGTTATAAAGCAAAAAAATTACCCC
>JAHFIJ010000014.1 GCA_023246445.1 Candidatus Woesearchaeota archaeon | reverse complement strand
AAGGACAGAAAAAGGTGCAATGGTAATGGGGATCATAATGTCAGTATTAGCCACATGGAGATTAAGAGGGCTAAATACATATAGCTTACTTAGGCAAACCCTAAGTAGCTAACCAGTTACTTTTAAGCCTTAATATTGTCTATAAGTCTTATTTGGGTTTAGTAATATTTACATCTTTAACTAATATATAAGGCAACACTGTTGGAGATTCAGCCTCCCAACTCTCTATTTTTTTCAATTCGTTACCTAATTCAGTTATATTATTATAAATCTTCTTTAAAGAGTCTGTTACTCTCAATCTGTTTATTGGATATAAAATTTCACCATTCTTAATTAAAAAAGTTCCATCTCTCGGTATTGTAGAAAACTCCCCTGTTAAATAATTGTTAAATCTTGTATACCACACGTTTGTTATCAAAATTCCATTTTTAACGCTTTTAATCATCTTATCTTTTGAAGAATTTCCAGGCATTAAAATAAAATTCGTTGGTTCAGGAGATATAATCCCCGCATTCCCTGTTGATTTTGTTTTATATCTTATTGCAGTTGAAGTATTATGCAAAAACGATTTTAAAATTCCTTTATCCACAACAACAGTTCTTTGTCTAGGGCATCCCTCTTCATCGTATTTAGAGCTCCCGCTTCCATTTTTATAAACCCCATCATCTATTAAGTTTACATTCTCGTTTGCTATTCTTTCATTTAATTTTTTAGGGAAAAATGAAAATCCGGATTCTATAGAATATACAGAAGCAGAATCACCTGTGTGTTTCAATAAAGGTGCAAATGCTAAAGGAGAGAATATAACATCAAATTTTCCATCGGGTGCTTCTTTAGGGTTCAAGGACATTTTAGAAATTTCAGCAGACTCCTTTGCAGAATTCTTATAATCAAATTTAGTTATCATATTAGAAACACAGTTGGAATGCCCTGAAGCTTCTTTGGAATTCATCGATCTTATTGAAAAGTAATAATGTGTTTTATTATCTTCGCCTTCTGCATTATTTGAAGTTAAAATCTTATCATCAGACTTTGTAACAAATAATATTCCTGCACATTTTAAAGCCCCGTTATTTTGTGATATTGAAATTGCCTCTTCTACTATATCAACTGGATTAACATCATCAATTTTATTGTCATAATTCTCTTCTATTTCCGGATATTCATGCTTACCATTAAAAATCCCTTTATAATCCTCATTTTTAGGTAAATTTTTTGTATTTATTAATATTTTTTTAATTGTTAAATCAGCAGCCTTTTTTGATAATTCTTTTAAAGATGTGCTTATTATTCTTTGTTTTATAGCTGCAAATATGTTTAAGCTTTCAAAATTATAAGACAAATTTAAATTTATTTCACTATTCGAAAATTTAACCTGTCTTACATAGCTGTTTGATAAGTTCACAACTACATCATCAGCGCCTTTTTTCTTTAATTCAGTTATTATATATTTTTGTAGTTCCATCTTATATTACTTTTAACCCCCTTACTCTTATTGACGGTCCACCAAGTAATACGGGGATTCCCTGCATAGGTTCTGACTTCCCGCAGCTTCCACCACTAAACTCTAAATTTTTTCCACAAGCGTCTATTGAAGGATATAATTTAAAAGTTGTAGTTTCTATTTTGGGCGCAATTATAGGATATTTTATTTCTCCATTTTTAATTAAATAAGATTCAGATCCGACATATTTTTGGTTTATTCTTCTGTCATCTATGTTCCATTCCATGAAATTCTTAATATAAACGCCTAATTTTACATCTTCAATTAATTCCTCTTCTGTAAAATCCCCAGGTAAAAAGAATGTATTTGACATTCTTATTATTGGCTCTTTATCGAATGCATTGGCTCTTGAAGATCCGTTGCTTTTTAATCCCATCATCTCTGCAGTTTGCCTGTTATGTAAAAACTCAGTTATCACGCCTTTTTTTAAAATAAATTTTCTTCTTGCTTTAACGCCCTCATCATCATACAAATAAAAGCCAAAGCTTCCATCTAAAGTAGGGTCATCAACTACATTTACAGCTTCAGATCCCAATTTTGTCCCTATCATGTCTTTAGAAACAAAAGATTCTCCTGCCTGAGCAGCTTCTCTTCCAAATATTCTATCTGCTTCATAAGGATGTCCTCCAGATTCATGGGCTATAATTCCAGTAACTTCAGGGCCTAAAACTGCATCAACAACGCCTTCAGGTGGTTTTTTCCCATTTCTTAAATTATTTTTCATTGCTTCAATCTCTTTTTTTAATTTTAGGGAAATATTAAAATTCTTAATCACTTCAAAACCCCCGCTTCCGCCAAATTGAGAATATCTCTGGGCAGTTTTATTATTCTCTTTAATCCCTATGACATAAACAAACTCTGCACCCGGAATATTTGATTTAATCTTGCTTCCATCCGTGTTAACATAATAATTCACTGTATCAAAATCGCTCAAATGCAGATAAGTAGATTCTATTTTTGTATCAGCACTTCTCATCTCTTTTTCAGCATTCATTAAAACTTTGATTTTATCTTCAGGCGACACATTCGTAAGTTTTATTTTTTGTGCAACTTTGTAATTTGATTTGCTTGCTTTCTCTTCAGAGAATACTACCTCTTCGGATTTTTTTGTTTTCATGGACATTCTTAATGAATCTTCCAATTGTTTAATTAAATGCGCTTTATCTAATAAATTGCTTGACAAAAAGCCTAATTTCTTATTCAAAATAAATCTTATACCAATGCCTTTCATAACATCAAAACTGGAAATGTCTAAAGAACCGTTTTTAACTATAAAACTATTGGATTCAATCTCCTGATATTTAGCTTCAGCATAAGAAGCCCCCTTTTTCTGTAAATATTTAATTGCGAAATCAGCTAATTCTTCCATTTTACTAGGCTCTTTCTTAAGAAAACTGTTTTATATTCATTTCTATTTAATCTCTTTCTTGATAATCTCTTTAACCAGAACAGCATCAGCTTTTCCTTTTGTTTTCTTCATTACAGACCCAACTACAAAATCTAAAGCTTTATCGCTACCATTCTTATAATCTTCAACAGCTTTAGGATTCTCCCCTATAGCCTCTAAGCATAATTTTCTCAAGTCTTCACTAGACGAAATTTTTCCTAAACTTTCCTTCTCTACATACTCTTTTGGAGAAAATGGCTTTTCAATTAATTTCTCTAAAATCTTTCCAGCAACCTGATCTGTTATTTTTTTCTCTTCCACTAGTTTTAACAATTCTTTCAGATGCTTTTCCTCTAGTTCAACCTCATGCAATTCTTTTTTATTATAATTCAAAACTCTTGCTAAATCTCTCCTTAGCCATTTAGCAGCCAATAAAGGAGAAATTTCTTTAGCTATTGCTTCAAATAACTCTGCTAATTTTAATTCCTGCGTTAACACTTCAGCATCTTCTTTGTTAATTTTGTATTCTTTCATTATTCTAATTGCTCTTTCAGATGCTAATTCCGGTAAATTATTTTTAATTTCATTTATTTCTTTATCATTCAATAAAATTTCAGGTAGATCAGGATCATATATATAGCCATAATCTTCCTCGCTCTCTTTGGATCTTAATGTATATGTAATATTCTTATCAGCATCATATCCTCTTGTTTCTCTAACAATATTTTTCTCTTTCTCCTGTCTTTTGATTTCATATTCTAAAGCATCTTCCACAGGTTTAATTCCAGTTATGTTTTTTATTTCAACTCTTTCGCCGTTATTAATAGAAACATTTGCATCAGTTCTTATGCTTAATTCAGATTTCCTGCTGTAAACTTTTAAATATTCTAAAACCGTTGTTAGTTTCCTTAAAAATAATCTTACCTCATTCGGTGTTTTAAAATCCGGCTCAGTTACAACTTCAATTAATGGAATCCCTGATCTATTGTAATCCACTAAAGTCACAGCACCTTGATGCATTAATTTTCCAGGATCTTCTTCCAAATGAATTCTCTTGATTCTTATCCCTTCTAATTTTCCTTCAATGGCTACAGGAGTTTCATATTGTGTAATCTGATAATTTTTGGGTAAATCAGGATAAAAATAAGACTTTCTTGAAAAATAAGACTTTTTATTAATTTTGCAGTTTAATGCTAATGCAACTCTTAATGCCTGATTTAATGCTTCTTTATTGAATGTTGGTTTAGATCCTGGCAAACCCAAGCAAGTAGGGCATGTGTTTGTATTTGGCTCTTCAGAGCTGGAAACAGAGCATGAACAGAAAATCTTCGTCTTGGTATTTAATTGTATATGAAATTCACACCCAATTTTTACTTCAGTCATGATATTTAAGCTCAAAATATTCTTTAAAAATGTTTAGATATTGACTCAAATGGAAAGCTTTTTAAGTTACGACGCAATAATAGTTATTATGAGGCAATATTTAATGTTGTTACTAATATTATTACTGGTGGTTGATGTTAGTGCAGTCACTATGAAAGTTAAGGATAGCTACTATAGGGACAGCAAAAATATAACGCTTTTAGCTATGGACTACCTTCAAAAAACAGCTGATTTCTGTGTTAATGGAAGGAAAGGCACATTACTCTTAACAAAAAAAGAAGTAACGGACATTAATGGCGCTAAATTAGAAGTTTATGATAATGGGCTTAGTTTTGTTAAAATAAGGATTAACATTGAGCCTTGTGCTGATTGTTTCTGCGGCAGAGAATGCTCAAATGCACAATGTTATAATCTTCCTTTGCCCCAATGTAATGATGATTTAGAATGTAATGACAATAAAACTGAAACTAATGACAGGTGTTTAAAGCAAAAGTGTTTTAATGTCTTAGAGGGAGTTGAAGATAAGAAAGAAATAGAGAAAAAAGAAGAAATAATAGAATCTTTTAAAGGTGTTCAGGAAAATAAAATTAAATCTAAATTCATTTTTATAAGTGTTTTAATAATATTGTTAATAATCATAATTATTGTAGCTAAATTTATTTTCAGGAAATAGTTTTAACTTAATTCTTCAACCTTCTTCCCCATCTCAATAACACTATTTTCCTGCAAATGATCAGAAGTAAACATTATTCCTGTTGGCATCTTAGACACAAACCCAGCATTAACAGTTAAATGAGGCATTCCTGCTAAATTTGGCCCAACAGTTAAAATGTCCATCATATAATTTTGTAATGGTGTTAATTTATTTATCTCTTTAATCTTAGGCGCAATCAATGGCATTGTTGGAGTAACTAAAACCTGATATTCTTTAAACACCTTTTTATATTCCTGGATTATTAATGATCTTGCTTTTAATGCCTTAATATAAAACGCATCCCTATATCCAGCCATTCTTGCAAAAGTTCCCAATATAACTCTTCTTTTAGCCTCTCTTCCCAAATATGTTGATCTTATCTTGGAGAAATACTCATTAAAATCCCCTTTAATATCCTCTTCTTTGCCATATCTCATTCCACTATATTTTGCTAAATTTGTTGAAGCCTCAGACATAGCAATTAAATAATAAGTTGGAATTACATATTTAGTTGTTAATGGCAATGACACTTCTTTATGTTTTATCTTTAATTTCTTAAGTGTTTCTAAAATCAAATCTTTAATTTCTTTATCAACATTAAGGGCTTCTTTTTGTATTGCAATCTCTTTTATTTTTATATTTTTACCTTCTTTTCTTATAGAAGTAGAATCTAATGGATCAAAGCCTTTTATAACGTTTAATAATAATTCCGCATCATCTACATTTTTGGCTATTGTTCCTATTTTATCCAGTGAATTTGCATAATCCAATAACCCATATCTTGATACTAACCCATAAGTAGGGCATAATCCAACAACGCCGCAAAATGAAGCTGGGTTCACAATAGATCCTCCTGTAGATTCCGCCAAAGCAGCAGTTGAAAATTTAGCCTTTGAAACAAAAGCAGCTGCTCCACCAGAACTCCCGCCAGTTACTCTTTCATTGTCAAATGGATTTAATGGTCTTTCAAAATCTAAACTTGTATTTGTATTAAAGCTTCCAAATCCAAATTCATCCTGGCATGTTTTTCCTATTATTATTCCGCCTTCATTAAAAATTCTTTCAACACAGGTTGCATTAAACGGGGGTTTATAACCCCTTAAAATTGTTGATCCGGAGGTTGTTTCCATTCCTTTAACACAAATATCATCCTTAACAGTTATCGGAATTCCAAATAATTTTCCTTTCTTCTTCCCTAAAATCTCAGCTCTTTCAATAGCTTCATCATTAGCTAAATAATTTAAACATCTCAATTCAGAATTTATTTTAGAAGATTCTTTCAGCACCTCTTTAATAAACTCTTTTAAAGATAATTTTCCAGATTGTATAAGCTGAACTTGATCCTTAATTTTCATTTTCCAAAGTTTCTTCCTAATATTATATTTCTTTTACGAGGTTTTCTTCCTAATATCATATTTCTTTTACGAGGTTTTCTTCCTAAGAAAAACTCTAGTTGATAAATTGCGCAGTAAATCCCTTTATATCTGTTGTTTCTCCAAGTTTACCCTCAAAATGGCATCTTGTAGTATAACTCACGCTATAATTGACCGCATTACTTTTCTCAATTTCTTCAGTGAACTCCTCTTTTTCAATAGTATCTAACTTTAAAACCTGGTGATCTTTAGTCATAACCCCATTTATGTCTTCATCCACATTGCATCTTAAGATAGCTTTCTCAAGATTTTCAAGTTTATAGATATAAGCAAACTTATCTGTTTTATTTATTAAAAAGTCACCCGACAAATCATTATCCGCAATATCAGTTAATCTCACTTTTATCATTGGTCCAGGTTCGTTTACACTTATTGGCTTATCATCAACATTAGTTATTTTAATCTTCCCATTGCTTTCTAAATTAACTTTAATATTCCTAGTCACATCAGAATCCTTGATTAATAATTTTAATCCGCTAGATTGTTTGGGAACATCAAATACCTTTATCCCTTCTCTTAACAATAATGGCTTAATCTCTTCATCTAAATCCAAAATTTTTCCTTCAGTGTAATAGCTTTCAGCAGTTTTGTCATTGCTATATTCCCTCTCTTCACTGTCTATTATTAAAAAATCATAATCAAATTTAATGCTTTTTTTCCCATCATTCTCCATACTTATTTTAATCAAGTAAAAAACACCTTCTGCCCCTACACCTGCAAATTTAGTTCCAACTAATTTTCCAATCTTATCTCTTCCATTTATGCTTTCTACAGTTAAAGAGATATTATTTAATTTTATTTTATCCCCCAGATCATATATGACTGCTTCAACAGTTTGGGTTGTATTCTCTTTATCTTCTGTTTTAGGCATCTCTGTAACAACAGAGCCGGTTATATCGCTGCCTTTTAAATAATAATACCCTCCTCCGCCAATTATCACTAAAATTAAAATTGCTATTATCACATAAGCCCATTTAGGCGTCGTAATCGCCTCTTCAGGATTTGCTAATATTCTCTCTATTTCTTCTTTTTTCTTTAAAGCCTTTTTCTTTTGTAGTTCTAATTTTATTTTTCTTTTTGTAGCCTCTATTTGTTCTTCTAGCTCGTCAATAGACACTTCATTTTCCGGTTTAACATTGCCCATGCTTTTTTCCTTTAAGTATTCAGATAGTTTCATTTCTTCATCCACCTAAATCACCCTTGGCGCTTTAAAATATCCATCTTTTTTATGTATTGTGTTGCTTAAAGCTTCTGTTTGTGTTAAAGACTTTCCAACAATATCATCTCTAAAAATATTTGAGATTGGTAATGGTTGCACGCTTAGATCAACGTTTGTAGTTTCTAATTTGGATATTTCTGAAAACGCATTTAAAATTTCTCTTAATTCTTTTAAAAAGCCATCCTCTTCTTCTTTTGTTAAGTTTAACCTTGAAATTGAAGCTACTCTTTTTAAAGTTTCTTTGTCTAGTTGCATTTCATTCTTTAAATCACTATAAAAGTATTTAAAGTTTATTGTTTAGGATAATATATCTTACTTCTTCACTGTTTCCGTCTTAATATGCAGTTCTTTCAATTGTTTTTCAGTTATATCTGAAGGGCACTCATCCATTGGGTTCTGTGCAGCTTTATTCTTAGGGAAAGCTATTACTTCTCTTATATCATTAATCCCCGCCATTAAAGCACTTAATCTGTCTACTCCCAAGCCCATTCCACCATGTATAGGCGCTCCATATTTATAAGCCTCTAATAAAAATCCAAATCTGTTATTTGCTTCTTTTTCGTCTAATCCAATAAACTTCATAATTCTTCTTTGTAATTCAGGTTTTGTAACTCTTATAGACCCAGACCCTAATTCAATTCCATTTAATACTAAATCCCATAAATCCCCTATCACTTCTCCGGGTTTCTCTTCAAAATCCTTTATAAATTCCTCTTTCGGCATTGTAAACATATGATGCTCAGGCTCCCATCTGTTTTCTTCCTCGTTCCATGCAAATAATGGGAAATCATTAACCCAGCAGAATTTAAAATCTTCAGGATTAACTAATTTCAAATCATCTCTTAACTTTAATCTTAATTTCCCAAAAATCTCAAAAGTTTTTTTGGGCTTATCAGCTATAAAGAACAAATAACCCTTCTTGATTTTTGTTTTATTTATTAACTGTTTTAATTGCTCTTCAGAGAAATATTTTGCTATATTAGATTCCAATTTTCCATTTTCAAACTTCATCCATGCCATCCCTTTAGATCCTAATTCCTGGGAAAATCCAACATAAGCATCTACTTCATTCCTTGAAAATTCTCTCTCAGGATTTATGCATCTTACGCTTCCATTATTTTTTATTACATCGGTGAATACTTTAAATTGGCAGTTTTTAGCAATTTCAGTAACATCAGTAATCTCTAAGTTAAACCTTAAATCAGGCTTGTCAGATCCATATTTTTCCATTGCTTCTTTGTAACTTATTACTTGAAACTTTTCTAAATTTATTCTCAATACTTCTTTAAATATGTGTTTATACAAACTTTCTACAAATTCCCTTATATCTTCACTTGTTACACAGCTCATCTCAAGATCAAATTGAGTATGCTCTGGCTGTCTATCCATTCTTAAATCTTCATCTCTCAAACAAATCGCTATCTGATAATACCTGTCAAATCCGGATATCATCAATAATTGCTTATATAACTGTGGGCTTTGTGGTAAAGCATAAAATTTTCCATGATGAACTCTTGATGGCACAACATAATCTCTTGCTCCTTCTGGTGTTGATTTAACTAATAAAGGCGTTGTAATTTCAATAAAATTATTCTGATTAAAAAATTCCCTTGCAGTCGTTATAATCTTATGTCTTAACATTAATCTTTTCTGCATTATTGGCCTTCTTAAATCCAGATATCTGTATTTTAATCTTACTTCTTCACTAGCTTCAACTCTGTCTTCTATTTCTATCGGTATGATCTCTGCCTTGGTTATTAGTTTTAATTCAGAAACAAAAACCTCAATCTTTCCAGTTATTAAATTTTTATTAATCATCTCTTCTGGTCTTAATCTTACTATGCCATTAATATGTATAAAATCCTCTCTTCTTAGGTGTTCCCCCTCTTTAAAGCTTTTATTTTTAGGATCTATCACAATCTGCGTTAATCCATATCTGTCTCTCAAATCTACAAAAATTAAGCCACCATGATCTCTTTTGCTCTGAACCCAGCCACATAGTTTGACTTCATTATTCTCATTTTTATCTATTAATTCCCCGTTAGTATGTGTTCTATAGCTTGTTTTATATGTGCTTTCCATAAGAATTCTTTATTTTAAGGTTTTTATAAGGTTTTTGATAATCCTATTCACTTACAGCACCAGAAACTTTAACTTTTATTCCTGTAGTCTCAGGTCCAATTACTACTATATTAGTTGCAGCTATCTTTCCATTAAATGCTTTCAAATTTCCATTAATAACCACGCCAACATAAACCCATCTCCCATTATACAATTTAGAGTGTCTTACATATAAAATACTATCTAAGATTTTTAAAGAAATTCCATTCTCAGTGATTAATATCTCTTTTCCATTTGCAGGAACAATAACTGTTTTATAGAAAGGAGTTACTCTTACATCTTCTTGCACAGATTCTTTTATATAATTGCCAGTTATCTTTTGCTCAATCTTTTCCTGGTTTATCTTAACATCTTGCACCGCTAATCCTGTAATTGTAGTTGGGCTGTCTATCTCACTGGTTTTACTGTAAATAAAAGTCCCTATAGATAAAAACAACAAAATTGTGACAAGAATTGCTATTTTTTTCATTCAATTCACCTTTTTTATGCAAATTTAACTAAATTTGAAGTTTATATATTTTTCTTTACTCCAACAGTTAGTTTTAAATCCCTTTCTTTAACTAAAACTCCTATGTTTAAAATAATAAATCAGGATAAAGATGCGAGAATTGGCATTTTAGAAGTAAATGGGAGAAAAGCAGAAACACCATTTTTTATGCCAGTATCCACCAAATTAACTCCTAAACTAATTAGTATTAAGGAAGTTGAAAACATGGGCTATAAAGCTGTAATATGTAATGGTTTTATTCTTTACTTAAATCCCGGAGTAGATCTAATAAAAAGCTCAGGTGGAATGCACAAATTTATGAATTTTAATAATTTAATTTTTACAGATTCTGGCGGTTTTCAGATGATTATGAATTTTGAAAATAAAAGAAATGAAAAAGGTGTAGAATTCATTAATCCTTTAAATGGAGAAAAGCATTTTATCACTCCTGAAAATGCAGTTGAATTCCAGAATGATCTAGGTGCAGATTGTTTAATGTGTCTGGATGATCTGCCAAAACACGGAACCAAAAAAGAAGAAGTTATAAGCAGTTTAAAAAGAACGCATTTATGGGCTGAAAGATGTAAAAAATTTCATAATGGTGGGGGATTATTATTTGGTATAATTCAGGGCAATGTTTTCAGGGATTTAAGAAAAGAAAGTGCAAAATTTATTAATAATTTAAATTTTGATGGAATCTCAATCGGTGGATTATGTATTGGTGAAGGAAAAGACTTAATGTTTGAAATGGCTAAAATCTGTGTTGATAATGTTTCAAGATATAAACCACTATATTTAATGGGTGTTGGTTCTCCAGAAGATATTTTAAAAGCTGTTGATTTAGGGGTAGATATTTTTGATTCTAAATTTCCAGCAGAAATTGCCAGAAGAGAATCTTTATTTACAAAAAAAGGAAGAATTAATATTAATATAAAAAAATTCAAGAATGATTTTAAGCCTATAGAAGAAAATTGCAAATGTGAGGCCTGTAAAAATTTCTCTAAAGCTTACTTGCATCATTTATTTAAGATTAAAGAGCCATTAGCCAAAAGATTATCCACTCTGCATAATCTGCAGTTTATACAGGGTTTAATGGATAACATAAGAACTTCCATAAAAGAAAATGAATTCCAGAAATTTAAAAAAGAATTTTTAAAAAATTATAAAAAGGTTTAAAAACGAGCAATATCTATGGAAAAGAAATATTTTATAGAAGTAGTAATAAATAAAGAAAAATTGAGTAATGGAAATCCAGTTTTTGTTGCTCATTTGTTTAAGTATAACGAGTCAGGGTGGATGATGCAATTAAAAATATTAAAGAAGCTATTAATCCCCATTTAGAAGAACAACCTGCGAAATATGAAGAAACATTGACTCAAGAACCAGTCTAGAAGGATATTCAATTTCTGCTCAAAGGTCTTGAAAAAGTGAAAATCGAGATGAATTTGGCGAGCATAGCACATAATTTACAGAAAATCTGGAGATTGAGAGCAACCCAAGGATGTTAAAAATATTTTTTCTCGTTAAAATGTTGTTTTAAAAATAATTGTGGGACGGCTTCTTCTGTTATATGCCCTGAGCCGAAGGCGAGAGTGCAACGTGGTTCGACCGAAGGGAGAAAGTCCGCCGTAGCTCGCCGTTAAAGCGCAGAGTAATTTTTAGTGGCGTTCTATCAAAAGAGCGAATGCAATACATCAAGAACAAGAATCAAGGGGGACAATCTCTTTTGCTTTTTTGATAAACATTAATTGAAATTAATGACTGCTTTTTTGCTATAAAAGTATTTGTAAACTAAATAATTCATAAACATTAAACTTCCAATAAAAACAAGAAGTTGACAAATTATTGAACCTACTGAGAACCATATAATATCAGTTACATCAAATAAACTATTAAGTAGCATAATCATAAGTCCTTCTTCAGTTAAGATAGGCAAATTTATTAAAAACCCCTCAATTATAGTCAATACAAAAGCAAACCAAAATCTAAAAGACTTAATATGAAAATAATAATGGATCCAACAAAGAGGATAATTATATTTAGTCGTTTTATGACAAACTTTACATGCGCCCATTATTTTCCCTCGTCGTAGTATTTAGTTGTTATTTGATGTTTAGTTAAGTTATGTGTTATGAAAGTTTCAATCCATCTATCAGGTCCATTTTGTGCACCACGGACTAATCTTTTTACAGTATTTTCAACATCTCGTAAAAAAACAGTTTTTGGAAAATCATCTTTTGGGTGCCATTCGTTCCATCTTTTATAATCCTTCTTTGAAGGATTACAAAATATTTTTTTAGAATTACCAAATACTTTATTTCTAGAAATAATAAATGAAGATAGCCTATTGGAACAAATTGCATATTCTGCATCAACCCAAGAAGCAATATCTTCATTTCCAACACCGTCGGTTCTTAAATGCCGTTTCATATAAAATTGGTGTGCTGAAACATCCATAAAATCATAAACATAATCTACTTCATAAGTTTCTTTTTTAATCTCTATTTTTTCAAAAATATGAATCTCCACCCAATTATCTGATGGCCAAATACATGCATTTCCTGCTTTTTTAGGAAATATTTTTTCTAAAAATGATTTTGGTCCCCCATATAAATCAACAACATAATACTGTTTATCCATTCCTGTATCAAGGGCATTCATAACCCATTAAACTGATTATTTAATTTATATAATTATGGTTATTTTAGATGATAATTTGTATTTTGATTGCCCCCCCTTCTGTAGTTTAGCTACTAAAAATTATTTCAATTAACATCGGAATTTAACGAAGTTTGCGACTTTTTAACGAAGTATAAAAAGGAGCAAATTTGGGTCGAGCGACTGCAAGGAGCGAACCGTTAAATTCCTGTTCTATTCTCCCGAATATTTGGAGGGGTTGGATTTTAGTGCAACGATGCCGAAGCAAAAAAATCCCGAAGAATAAATTCTCAGAAAAATTATTTTTTTGCAAAAATGCCTTTTTTTCTAACAGCAAAGAATATTATTGTTCCAATAATTCCCACAATAACAGCACCTAGTGCTAATCCTTGGGATATATCATCTTCTGTTAATAACTTATAGCCTACAAATAAAACAGCTAAAACTATTAAGATTATTCTTTGCGGTGTCCAATGTTTTTCTGTCATAAATATGCTAATTGCCAAAGACTATTTAAATTTTTCTGAGAATTTATTGAATATAACATCGGGATTATCAATATCAAAATATTTATAACCACCCATTAAAGTATAAAATCAATAAATTTATATACTTTGGTAAATAGTGAAGATTATGCAGGAATTATTTGAAAAACTAAAAAGAGGTGTTAAAGAGAGTTTATATAAAAATAAGGCCTAATTACAGGGTATTATAGTTATTATCTTCCCTTAGCCCTTAACAATATATCTTCTGCCTTTTCAGAATTCCACCTTAACATATCAGCTTTTTTTCTTAAATCCCCACGATGGATATCTAAATGTATGAACTCATTATATATTTCAGAAATAAAATTCTTCATCTTATTAGCTTCCTTTAAATTATCATTAATTAAAGAATTTGTTATTCTTCTTATCAATTCTCCAGTTAAATCACATAATCCTGATAAATATTCTATTGTATTAACATTTAATTCTTTTCTGGTTGGAATCTTATTTTTCTTTGTTATTTCTTATCATCCCTCTTCCAGCAGCATTCTCATCCACATCTTCATTACCTATTCTGATATCAACAATATTCCCTTCAGTATCCACCAAGATAACAACCTTGATCCAGCCTCTTTTTATTTCCCATTTTTCTCTTATCCATTCTCCCCTGTTACTTACTTTTAATCCTGAACCATCAGTGCCTACAATTAGATTTTTACCTTTAGCTTTGAAAGAAGGATTTAGCTTCTTTATCCTTCTCCTTATTTGACTAAAGGAGATAACTGGAAAATTGCCAAAATATCTGGATAAACCCCCCATTATTCCTTCCATGTCTCTGAAAGAATAGGTCTTGCTTCCAAGAACACCAAGGAACTCAATCATAGAGTCAGGGTACAAATAAGGCTGCCCTACCTTACAAAGATTCATTTCTTTAATCTCCGCTATCCAAGTAGATAAAAAAACTGGATTAATGTAGAATTCCCCCCTCTTTATTAGTTGACGATTATATTCCTCCCAGTCCCTATTATCCTTATACTTCTTCCCCCATCTCTTTCTTTTTACCATCTTACATAATCCCTCTTACGTAATATTGATTACGTAAGTTATATAAATGCTTTTCGCTTTTGTAATTTTATGAAAGCGACTTTAATTACATATACAGCAAAAGGTTTGAGTAAAACAGAGTCGTCTAGGCTATCCAAAGCATTAATAGGGTATAAAGATAAGTCAAATAATGCTAAATATGTTTATAATAGGGTTGGAATCTTGAAATTTATGAAGGCTATTATTATTTGTAAATCCGCATTTATAGTCCCTAAAAACAAAGCAGAAAAGGTAATATCCTTGATTAAGGAAAGAGGTGGTAAAATACTATTCTGGAATATAAATCTTCCAGAAAAATATTTTAAAATTTAAGAATCATGCCACACAGCACAAGCTTAGAAAAGATTATAAATCAACTATAATTAAAAAGTATTAATGATAAAAGTGATAATATTTGACTTGGGAGGAGTATGTTTCGATATTGACTGGATTAAGATAAATGAAGAAATGGTTAAAAAATTTAATATTACCACTCTTGTTAAATCCGCTGGGAATGAAAAAGCAATAGTTTACTATAAAGATGCCTTGGAAGGGAAAAGATCTCCGAGGGATATGTTTAAAGAGCTAAACAAAGAGAATCATAATTTAGACGACGTAGTAAAATTCTATAAAGAGATGTATAAAAAGTATAAAAAACATAACCCTAAAATTTACAAACTCCTTAAAAAATTAAACGGGGAATTTGTGTTAGTTTGTCTCTCTGATACAAACCCAATACACTTTGAGGCCCATCAAGAACAAGAGACTATTAGGGATTTTCATAAAGAATTTACATCATTCCAGATTGGTAGCATAAAAAGAGATACGAACACTTTTAAAAAAGTTATTGAGAATTTATCTGTAAGCCCAGAAGAGGTTCTATTTGTAGACGATAATGAAAAAAACGTTGAAGTTGCCAAATCATTGGGTATCCAAACAATTATATATTCTACATATGAAGGTTTAATTAAAGAACTTAAAACTCTTAGGATCATTTAGTAGTTACGGTTATAAAGTTACAATATACTAAAGATTTAAAAAGTTTGAAGTGTATTAAATTCTATGGAATTTATGTTAGATTCGGCTAACTTAAAAGAAATAAAACAAGTGAAAGAACTTGGTTTACTAGATGGACTTACCACAAATCCAATTATAATAAAAAGAGGAATTCAAGAAATGGGTTATCAAGGAGATTTCTTAGATTACGCAAAAAGAATTTTAGAACTAACATCTGAAAAACCTGTATTTTTTCAGGTAGTTTCTCCACTAAAAGAAAATATTCTTCTTAATGCTGAACAGTTATACCAAACGCTCAAAGGATATGGAAATGTTCACATAAAAGTCCCTATAAACACTTCCTTGAATGAGGGAGATAGTATTTATGAAGGACTTAAAGCATTAATAGAATTGAAAAAAAGAAAAATTCCTACACTTGCAACAGCGATAGTTACACCTATGCAAGCATTTTTAGCTTCACGAATCGGTGCAGACTATGCTGTATTAATGTTAAGACCCTATGACAATATAATTGCTGAAAGACTAAAATTAGAAGATTTAGGAGAAGAGGGGTATTTAGATAATAAGAAAGTATTGATGGAATTAGAAAAAAACAAACAGAGACTTGATACATATCTTTCTGGAATTGACATTCTTGAAAGAGCAAGCAAAATTTTTAGAAGTGGAGATTTGGAAACAAAGCTTATAATTGCCGGTATAAGAAATCCGCTACAGGCATCATCAGTTTTAGAGAGAAGAGGGGTATCAGCTATGACTTTGCCCTACAAAGTTTTTACATCTCTTTTTAGCCATGAAGGAACAAGAAGATTTGTTAGGGATACTTATGCTGCGGGAAATGAGGAAAGTGTTTATGGGAGATTTTTGAAAAATGGAAAATAAAAGAGTCATTGGATTATATGGTGTTTTTAGTGTGGGAAAATCTTTCATAGCTCATGGATTAAGCTCAAAATTCTGGGATTGTGATACTGTTGCTACCGATAATCTTTTAGCAATAGCAAGGAGTTTGGATAAAACAGATCCTTATTTAGAACAGAGTAGTTATTTGGCTTGGAAAGTATTGGGCAAAAATTCTCCAGAAAATGTTATTGAGGGATTTAAAAGATACCGAGACAGACTACAGCCATTTATAAGAATAATTTTAGATAGAGCATACAAACAAAGAGTGGATATAATCTTAGAAGGAATTCACATATCTCCAGAAGTTTTCCAAGAATATGGAGATTTATTAGACGCTAAACCTTTTTTGATAACAATTTCTGATAAAAAAATTCATTGGGAGAGATTAGAAGAAAAATGCAAAGACAGACCTGCATTATTAAAGAGAATAACTCCTCATTTTGAAATAGCGAGAAGTTTGCAAGACTATTTAGTTGAAGAGGCAAATAAATGCCATGTTCCAATAATAGACAATAGTAATGGAAAAGATGAAACTATTGAGTCTATTGTAGGAATTTTAAGATGATTTCAGACCATACTCATTTCAAAACAGGGGATGAAATTGTCTTTACTACTCGCGGTTTTTATCATCCCGAAAGGAAAATTAAGGCAATTCCATTATACAAACAATCTTTAAATGGAGGTTTAGAAAAAAGTGTTGATGAATTCGGAGATAAATGGTTTTATCAGACACATCCTAGTTGGATACAGGAATCTTCTTTTGGAAGAGGCATTTTTGTTCCAACTTCTGAAATCACTGAGACATATGATCCGTTTAAATCAGAAGAAATAATTAAAAGAATGGAAGATGAAGTAGCAATTCAGATAATTTCTTTTCTACAAGAGATTGGAATAGATAAAAAAGATATCGGTCTTTTGGGTTCTTACTTATTTTATACTGGCAGAAAACCGCACGATGTGGATTTGATTGTAAGGGGGAAGGATAATCTGAATTTGGTAAAAGATAGTTTTAAAAAGTTACTAACTAGTATTGATGGGCGAAATTCTCCAAGTGAAGAGTATATAAGAAAATCAATTCCTCGGTATGAAGAAAAATACAATTCTAATTTTAATGATTTTGTTGGAATGATTAGAAGAAGGTGGCCAACTATACGTGTGCCGGGCAAGTTTTTTGGAAAAATAAGATTTACATATAAAATTAATGAAGTTCCTATTTTAGAACCTCCTCTGGGAGAAGTTGCTGCTAACAGGGTTATATCGGGAAGAGTAATAGAAGATTCAGGAACCAGCTTTATGCCAAGACATTTTCAGATGAAATCTGATGGTCAACAGATAAGAGTATTAACTTACTTTTGGGATTATTCTTATTGTGTTAAAAGGGGGGATAAAACTGTCTTAAGGGGAGATTATTATCCAGAAAATCAAATGTTCATATTATCTAATCCAAAACACCATGGATTAAGATTTATAGACTAAGATGGAAACAAAACAATTATATAAATTATTCGATAGAAAGTATGAAAAAGAAGTAAGACCTTTTATTGAAGAGTCCATCCCAAGAAATAGATTTTCCGAACCAGTATTTTATATTTTAGATAATTTTCAGTTAAGAAGATTTAGGTCAGCATTCCCTTTAATTTTTGCTGAAGAATACCAAATCCCAAAAGAGAAAGTATTGCCTATTGCAGCCGCTTCAGAATTAATATTCACGATTGCTCTAGTTCAGGATGACATAATTGATGGAGATAAAAAAAGAGGAAAAATACCGGCAGCCCATATAAAATATGGAACTGAAAATTGTATTGCATCTTCAGATTATATGCATGCTCATGTTTCTAGAATGCTAGCAAGTCTGAGAAAGAAAGATATCAATCCTAAAATAGTATTAGGTGTACTAGACTCTTTTACAGATGCGAATGAAAGATTGTACAGGAGTTTTATGGCAGAAAGATTAGAAGCAAACAACTTTGGATTACCCTTGAAAGCAATTCTTGAAACATACAAAGACAAAACTATTCAGGGAACGAATTCCCTTTTTTGCTCTACAGTTGTTTGTACAGGAAATAATAGATTAGCAGGGGTGATACAAAATTATTCTTACGACCTCGCAGTTGCAGGACAAATAAAGAATGATATCTATGATGCCACGAGTTACTTAGAAAATAGGGGATATTCTGATTTAGAAAATAGTTATATAACTTATATTATTAGAAAACTGCTTGATTCTACTTCAGAAACTGAAAAAGAAGAACTAACAAAACGAATTCTTGCAAGAGATGATGAATACATAATTGGGGCAATAAAATCAAAGAATATTATTCAACTTTGCCTTGATGATTGCAATACGTATGTAAAGTCAGCTATTTCTAGAGTTAAAGGAAGATTTTCTGCTAACCTTGAAGAAATATTGTTAACATGGGCTGAAGGAAACAGAAAATTTTCTAGGAAGATATAACTATGGCAAACATAGTCTTAACAAGAAGCAAATACAAAAAAGAAATTCCATTAGGATTAATAGTGTTAAAATCTTATCTGGACCAAACACCCCATAAATCTCAGATTTTTGATCTTTCGCTTGAGATGAATTCCATCGGGGCATTAGAAGAACTTATTCTAAAAGAAAATATTGATTTTGTAGGAGTATCTGTTGGAAGTGTAACTCATAATAAAGATCTAGAATTGATAAAAAGAATGAAACAAAGAACAAAAACAATTGTTGGTGGTGCATTTGCCATCACGCCTCGAGTATTCGATGGACTTGCAGATCATACAATTCTTGGTAGAGGAGAAGAAAGATTATTAAAATTACTTGATGAATATGAAGGGATTAAAAGCAAAAGTCCAAACAATAGGATAAATCTTGATCTTGTTAACTTTAATGATTATCAATTTCCAAGAGATTTTAAAGGGAATCATGAATTTCCCCTTTACACATCAATGGGTTGCAAATTCAATTGTTTGTATTGTAGTATACCTAAAATAAACAACCATACTCTTTGGTTTAAAGATATAAATATTGTTAGTCAAGAAATGGAAGGGGCTGTATTAAGAGATATAAGATATTTGAGGTTTGTTGACGATTTGTTTGGATTAGACAAAAATAGAACTGGTTTTTTATTATCTCAAATTAAGAAAATTCAGGGATTGAGTGGAATTTATACTCAGTTAAGAGTAGATTGCACAAACGATGAGTTATTATATCAGATGAGAGATGCCAATTTTTCTGGGGTTTATTTTGGAATTGAAAGTGCGAATGAAGGAACTTTAAAAAGAATTGGAAAGCCATATACCCTACAAAAAATAAGAGAGGTGTTAGAAGTCTCAAGAAAACTAGGATTTGATATTACTGGAGCATTTACTATAGGATATCCTTGGGAAACAAAAGGGAATATTCAAGATACACTCTTATTCGCCAGCGAGATGAGAACACAATTTGACTTACGCCCAAGCTTATATATTGTAACTCCTTTTGCTGGGACACCTTTGTCTATGCAAGTAAGCAAAAATAAGATTAGAATAAGAGATTATACTTTGTGGGATGCAAAACATGCTATTATGAATACAGACCATTTAATAGCAGAAGAAATTCAAGAATTATATGACAGATTCGAAGCAGATTAAAATGTCAAATTTAAATGCAAACAAATTAGTATATGGGACATATAGGCTACCCAGAAATTATTCTGAATTTAGCGAGATGTTATCTGCCTGTTTGAATCTCGGAATTGAATGGATAGATACTTCTCCAATATATAATCACGGAATTTCTGAAACATGGATTTCCAACTGGGAACAAGATTCTAATCGCAGATTTAAAATAGCTACTAAAGCTGGAAAGTTTTATAGACAAGATTTTGGATTGAGAGTAAGCAATACATATGAAGATTTAGCAAAAAGCATTGAGGGATCATTAAAAAGGCTAAGAAGAGCTAAATTGGAGCTACTTTTTATACATGATTTCGAAGAAAAGAGAGATCGAGAAGAAATTAGAAATACACTAAGATTTTTACTAGGGAATGGATTAGTCCAAAGAATAGGATTATCCAATTTTCCAGCAGATATTTCAGAATATCTTATAAATCAAGGTTGTGTTAATCATCTACAAGTTAATTATTGGGATTTAGACGCAGAAAATAAAATCTCTTTAGCAAAAAGAAGTGGAATTGAATGTTGGATTTATAGACCTTTTAATAAAGGAAGTGTTATTAAAGATAATGGAAAAAACCCTAAAGAAGTTATAGAAGATTTAATGCAGAAATATTTGGGATGCAAAATTTTATTCGGAGCAACAAAGCTTAATCAGTTAGAATGGATAAAACGAATGTAGATTACTTCTTTGCAATTTTTTAAAGCCCGCCTACATCTCAAAAATAAAAAACAAGAAAAATGTTTGGGAGAGCAAAGCGAACCTCTTATCGCTTCAGGCTGTCCCATAATTCATAAAATATAAATACTATTTCTTCGTCGGTAGATTTGTGACTTATCGTCGATAAAAAAAGAGGTGTTAAAGAGGGTTTATATAAAAATAAGGCCTAATCACAAGGTATTATAGTTATTATCTTCCCTTAGCCCTTAACAATATATCTTCTGCCTTTTCAGAATTCCACCTTAACATATCAGCTTTTTTTCTTAAATCCCCACGATGGATATCTAAATGTATGAACTCATTATATATTTCAGAAATAAAATTCTTCATCCTATTAGCTTCCTTTAAATTATCATTAATTAAAGAATTTGTTATTCTTCTTATCAATTCTCCAGTTAAATCACATAATCCTGATAGATATTCTATTGTATTAACATTTAATTCTTTTCTGGTTGGAATCTTATTTTTCTTTAATATGTAATAATAGCTTAAAGCTTCCACATATTCTTGTATAGCATCAAAATTAATCCCTATATCTAAATTTTTAACATTAGGCAGCTCTTTTATTTGCTGGTTTATCTCTTTAACTAACCTCTCAGCCTCTTTGATTTCATTTTTATGTAGATTATGTATGATCTGTTTAGATAAATTAATTATAGATCTTGAAATCTTTATTGTTTTCTCTCTCAAATCTTCTAATCTCTGAAGATCTTTCTTTATTTCACTAAATTCTTTCTCGCCAATCATATTAAACCTTCTTGCTCTTTAATAAAAAAGCCATCATTATTATAATTACTATAATCCCTATATTAGTAATAAGCTCATGATAATCAGATTTATTTTCTTGAACATTCATCATTCCAGGGTTCATCATATTGCCCCCCATCATATTCATCATGCCACCACTCATCATACCTTCTTCCCCACAATACATACTCTTCGCCATGTTTATATGAAACTTTTCTTCTTTCTCATCTTCTTCTTCAAAACCCATCACTTCATGCATCTTTTCATGGCTCTCACTCGGATGCATTTGCTCCATCAGATATTCACCAATCTCTTCCATTTGTTCTTCATTTAATTTATCGCAACTTATTTTTGATTTAATTAATTCTTTACCTTCATTAAAATTATCTTCATGAGCATAGACTATGCCTAAACTTACTAAAACTACAATAAATAAAGTTAATACTCCTTTCATTTTATTATTCGATATTTTGGGGTTATTAAAGATTACTTTTGTATGAGCTATGCATTGTCAACCTTTTTATACTTATATATCATTTAAAACCTATGAGATATATAGCCTTATTAGTTATATTAATCTTAGGCTGCTCTATTCAAAATCAGGAGGTTAACATGAAACTAACAAGCCCGGCATTCCTAGAAAACCAAAAAATTCCATCTAAATATACCTGTGATGGCCTTAATATTTCCCCACCATTAGAAATCTCAGATGTTCCTGAAAAAGCAAAATCTTTGGTTTTAATTATGGATGACCCTGACGCTATAAAACCTGCAAATAAAATATGGGATCACTGGATTGTTTTTAATATCCCCCCAACAATTAAAAAAATTAAAGAAGGTAAAGAGCCATTAGGCACCCATGGAAAAGGCACGAGTAATAATCTAAAATATCAAGGCCCATGCCCTCCAGATGCAGAACACAGATACTTCTTCAAATTATACGCTTTAGATACTAATTTAGATCTTCAAGAGGGAGTAACTAAAAAACAAGTAGAAGAAGCAATGAAAAACAATATCTTAGCACAGGCAATTTTAATTGGAGTGTATAACCGGAAATAATATTCTCATCCACCTTTATCAAGTATTCTCTCTTTTTCTTCTTTATCTTTTCTCTTCGCACTAATCTCTTTCTTATAATATTCAGCAAGTTCGATATCATCATCTTCCTCTGCCTTTCGCAATTTTTCTTCATGTAATTTAAGCTGTTCTTCAAGAGATTCAATCCCCTTCTTAAGCCGCTTTTTTCTATTTGTCATAAAATCTGCGCCTCCAGAAAATTCAATTCTTTTTTTAATATATTTAATTCTTTTTCAACTACACTAATTTTTATTTTAACTTTTTTAGGATCTTTATCATCTCTGATTAATCTATAAACTTTAAACGTGTCAGTATAGTCCTTAAAACTTAATCCTTCATTGATCAGCCATTTTTTAAATCCTTTATTTGAAAAGTTATCCCCATTTAAGATGCATTTTATTATAAATAAGCCTCTTAATCTTAAAATTGCTGAGTATACTACAGAGAAAGATTTTAGATAAATATTACTAATCTTGTCTAATTCTAAAAGTTCAATATTGCTTTTTATTTGTTCTTTTGTTTCTTTTAAATAAGGCTCAAATGTTTTCTTGTTTACCTTTATATTTTTTATTTCATTTAAAACATAGGAATTGATCAATGGTTCAGCTTCCTGTATCATCTGATAGTAAACAACAGGATATTTTTCAATTGCTTTTCTTATTTTATCCATTGGAATAAATATTATATCTACCCCATAATCTTTAAAATTTAGTTTTAGGTTTTTATCTTTAGTTATGGCTAAAACATCTATATCTGACTCTTTTGTTTGCTCCTTTCTTGCATAAGAACCACAAATTCCAACAGATACTATATCCTTTAAATGAGGTTCAAGTAGGTGTAAAACCATTTCTTTTGGTTCAAGTTTTGGTTTTTCCGGGAGTATAACTATAACCTCTTCCCCAAGCCAAGCTTTAGGAACCCAAACAGCCCCACCATTGCCTGATTTTACAACAGGTTTTATAATCTGCTCCTTTATATTTAATTTTTCTACTTGCATTGTATATACCTAGTATAGACCATAATATTTAAAGCTTTCTGTATAACCAGTATCTACGCAAGTAGATACTGTTGCTTAGAAGATTTTAAATATACATATTTTCCCTAATATCTATGGTTTTTCGTGAAAAAATGAGGGATATAAACAGATTAGAGCATATCTTAGGTATTTTCCTCAAATATGAATTAGGTCATCTATTAAAGAAGCTTAATTTATCGCAATTACTCCCCTTCCATAAGAGATTAAACTTAGATAAACATGAAAAAGGAAGTGATGCAGTAAAATTAAGAAAAGTTTTTGAAGAGCTGGGCGGTGCTTTCATTAAGTTAGGCCAGTTCTTAAGCTTAAGGCCGGATTTAGTTTCACACGAAGTTGCAGATGAATTCAAAAAGTTCCAGGATAATCTAGATCCTTTTAAATTTGAAGAAGTTCATAAAATTATAGAAGAAGAGTTAAAGCAACCCCTGGATAAAATATTTTCAAGATTTAATTCCAAGCCAATAGCAGCAGCATCCATAGGCCAGGTTCATGAAGCCAAATTAATAGATGGAAGAAGGGTAGCAGTTAAGATTCAAAGGCCAGGAATTCAGGATACAATAAAAGCAGATATAGACATAATGAAATACTTTGCAGGTTATATTGAAAAACACAATAACACAGCTAAAAGATTAAAGGTTTCTATGATTTTAGGGGAATTTGAAAAATATACTGAAAAAGAATTAAATTACATGGATGAAGCAAGAAATATTGGAATGTTTTATGATTTTTTTAAGCATGAGAAAGATGTTAAAATACCTTATGTTTATTTTGATTTATGCACCTCTAAGGTTCTGGTAATGGAATTTATTGACGGCATTAAAATTACAGAAGAAACCAAATTAGATAGAAGTAAAATCTCCAGGGTATTGACTAATTTCTTCCTAAAGCAATTCTTTCTACTTAAGAATTTTCATGCAGACCCTCATCCGGGCAATATATTTTTATTAAAAAGCGGCAGATTAGCATTGCTTGATTATGGTATAGTCGGAAGATTGCCGGGTAGTTTAAGCGACAAAGTTAAATTATTATTTTCAGCAATGGTTAAGGGCGATATAGAAATAGTTTCAAATGTTTTTGTCCAAATGGGTGTTTTGTCAGAAGAGATAAATATAGATTCTTTTAAGATAGATTTAGCAGATGCCTTATGGCCTTTTTATAATGTAGAATTAAAAAGAATTAAAGTAGGGGAAAGCTTAAAAGTCTTAATGAATATTGCTTTTAAATATAGCATGGA
>JAHFIJ010000013.1:2051-25001 GCA_023246445.1 Candidatus Woesearchaeota archaeon | reverse complement strand
CATATGCAGATAGTAGAAAAAATACTTATGGGGGGATTCATCCCGATAAATATGTAGAATGGTTTTTGCCTAAATCTAAAGAATTTCTTCGGGTTCTAAAACCAACTGGAACATTCATTTTAAACATTAAAGAAAAAGTAATGAATGGGGAAAGACATACTTATGTTATTGATCTAATTCAGGAAATGCGTAAACAAGGCTGGCTTTGGACAGAAGAGTTTGGTTGGCATAAGAAAAACTGCCACCCCGGCAAATGGCCAAATAGATTTAGAGATGCTTGGGAAAGGTGTTTGCAATTTAATAAATCTAAAAAATTCAAAATGTACCAAGATGAAGTTAAAGTTCCAATTGGAGATTGGGCAAAATCCAGATTATCTAACTTGAGCGAGAAAGATAAAACTCGTGATGTTTCTACTGTGGGTAGTGGTTTTGGAAAAAATGTATCTAATTGGATTGGAAAATCGACCGTTTACCCTAATAATGTCTTGCATCTGGCTACAGAATGTGCTAATAGAAATCACAGCGCAGTTTTTCCTCTTGCACTTCCTACTTGGTTTATCAAACTTTTTACCAAAAAAGGAGACTTGGTTTTAGATCCATTTGCAGGTTCTGGTACAACAGCAGTAGCTTCTGCTAAATTGATGAGAGATTTCATGATGATAGATGTCATGGAAAAGTATAAAAATGAAGCGAAAAAGAGGCTAATCAATGAAGTCAATAAATATGAAGGAAGTGTCAAAGTTCGTCCAAGACAACATAGCAACATTTCATCAAAACAGATTGAAAAATATGGAGAGCACCAATCTACACTCGCTATTGCAAAAGAAGAATCCATACTTATTCCGAGCTAAAAACATAATAACTGCTCAGGAATTGGTAACTTCGTTTTTGGATGCTAAACTTTCGGCATCAGAAGAGAAAATCTTTGGAGATTTTCTGGAAGATTTAGCTATTTTTGTAGCTCAAAAAACAGTAAATGCTCAGAAATCAAGTGGTAGTGGAATAGATTTTGAATTTAGGAAAGGCAATAAGATAATCATTGTTTCTGTAAAATCAGGTCTCAACTGGGGGAACAGTAGTCAATGGAAAGCATTAGAAACAGATTTTAAACGAGCACAGAAGGTATTGATGCAATCATCTCATGTAAATAATGTGCAGTGTGTTCTCGGTGTTTGTTATGGCAAAGCAAAAACAACTCTTAAAAGAGGGATTATACTACAAGTCTGCGGGCAAAACTTCTGGTACATGATTAGTGGAAGTGAATCGTTCTATAAAGACATTGTTGAGCCATTAGGACATAAAGCAAAAGAGTTAAATGAATCTTTTAATGTGAAAAAAGCACAGCTCATCAACAAATTGACAAAGGAGTTCTTGGAAGACTTTTGTAGCGATGATGGAAAAATTTTGTGGAAAAAAGTTGTAAAATACAACTCTGGGAATATTAGCCCTGAAGATCGACGTAATCTGTAAAATGAGAACTGAAAGTTAGCAAAAATGCAAGGTAATAATAAAATAGAAATTGTAAAAGTGGTTGTGATGATATTCACCTTGAAGGAACCACCAGAAACTGGGAAAGATTATAGTTTTTGTAAATGGTACTTTGAGCCTGATGATTAAGCCTTGAGACCCATAAGATATATACTATAGAGCAAAGAATAACATATTTAAACCATCTTAAAATAACTAATCTTAATGGCATTAGGCTTTGAAAGTTTAATAGGATTATTAGCATTAGTATCTTTAATACCATTAATTATCTTATACTTAATAAAGCCAAAACCAAAAGAAATTCAGGTTCCTTCCTTAATGTTTTTTATTAAATTAGCAGGTTCTAATATAAAATCCTCGTTCTTAAGAAATATTTTAAGAGACTTATTATTTATCTTCCAATTTTTGGCAATTGTTTTAATAGCACTAACATTTGCAGAGCCTTATTTCACATATGAAAAAGAGGTTATAGGTGAAAAACTAGCCATTGTTCTGGATGTTTCAGCTTCTTCACAAGTAAAAGAAAATAGTAAAACTCGATTTGACTTAGCTTTGGGGGATATAGAAAAAGTTTTGGGAGTCAAAAATAATTTAATATTAGCAAAATCAGTCCCTTTTTTTGCATTAAAAGACAAATCAAAAAAAGAAGTCTTGGGTTATTTATCAAAATTAAAGCCAACAGAATCCAGATCTAAAATTGGTGATGCAATCATAGCTGCAGGAGAATCTTTAGAAGGAGATGGAAGAGTAGTTGTTTTCAGCGATTTCATTAATACTGAAGGTGTTTCTCCAACAGTAGCGAAGAATGTCTTGGAATCTAAAGGGATAAAAACAGATTTTGTCAATACTGCTAAAGCAGGAAAAATAAATTTCGGAATTGTTAACTTAAACTTGGATAATGATAAAGGCTCTTTATTTATTAAAAGCTTTAGCGATAAAGAAGAAACAATAAAAGTAAGGGTTGGAGATCAGGTTAAAGATATTAAAATTTCTCCCGGTTCTATAGAAACAATTAGCTTCAAGCCACAAGGTGTATCATTAAGCGCAGAAATATTGACAGATGATGATTTTAAGCAGGATAATAAAATAGATATAATATTCCCCTCTAAAATAAAACTAAATGCCTTATTAATTACAAATAAAAAATCAATTTATTTAGAGTCAGCAATCTTATCTTCCGGATTAGTAGACTTAGATATAGCTGAACCGCCAGTTATTCCTTCAAAGGATTATGATATTTATATTATTTCAGAGATCGATAAGAGCAAAATATTAGCAGGAACTTTTGATGATTTGTCTAAAAAAGTAGAGTCTGATGCAGGTTTAATAATACAGGCCCAGGATAATTCTAATGCAATTGACTATAAGGATATTTTAAATGTAAAATTAAATAAAAAAATACCATCAGGGGTAACAACCATAGATCAGGTTAGTAAGATAACAAGAGACATGGAAATAGGCAGATTAAATGATTTCTTCTCAACAACTCTAAAAGAAAAAACCTCATCTTTAGCTTCAGCAGGTAACTCCTCCATCTTGTCAATAGCAGGCTTAGGTAAGGGAAGAACTGTCTATTTAGGGGTTCAGGAATCAAATGATTTTAAATTTTCACCCTCATATCCTGTTTTAATCACAAGATTAGTTGAGTGGGTTTCGGGCAAGGAAGATGTAAAAGCTTTAAATTACAAAACAGGCGACAGGTATCTAACCGAAAAAAGTGTAAATATAGAAACGCCTGTTGGTTCAGTATTAACAGATAATCTATTCCTGGAATATCAAGGGGTTTACATAGTAGATGATAAAAGAATAAGTGCAAATATTATAAGTGAAATGGAATCAGATATTAATCCAAACGAAAAAATAGGTGATAATATAGAATCTTTTTCGTTAAAGGCATTGAAAAGAAAAGAGAAAAAAGATGTTAGCCTATTAGCTTTGATTTTAGGAGCGATTTTCATCTTCTTGGAATTAATCTACACAAAAGTAAGAGGTGACTTCTGATGATAGATTTAAATTTTATATTAAACAAAATTCCTTTCGTAAATAATTTTCAGTATCCTTTAGCAGCATTATTAATTCCAGTTTTAATATTATTAACTTTATTAATTGTTTACAAGAATTTCTCAAAGCATATTAGAAGCAGCTTATTATTAAAAAATTTAGTATTCTTATTAAGATCATTAACTTTTATTTTATTAATCATTGCAATATCATCCCCTTTTATACAAAAAGACAAAATAATAGAAGGTGAGCCATCATTAAAGATTTTAGTGGATAACACAACCTCTTTTGAGCTATATGATCCATCTATAGCAGAAGCACTAAAAGAGCAGTTAAAAGACAAAATAGATGTAGAATTGGTTAAGATTGGCAGCGGCGATATATCTAATCTTGGCGATAGCATTTTAAATAACATAAAAAATGATGAAAGCGTTTTATTAATCTCAGATGGCAGCAGCAATCGTGGCGCTGACTTGGATGATGTAGCCTTATTTGCTTCTAGATCAAATGTTTCTATAAACACATTAGCCTTAGATCCGATCAATAATGATGTTGGTGTTGAAATAAAAGGCCCTTCAAAAACAACAGCGGATGTTGACAACAGGTTCGTGATAAAATTGAACAAGGTTGGAAAAAATTTAAACGGGCAGTTAAAAGTAACATTAGACAGCACTATAGTTCTAAATACGGACCTTTCAAAGGATACTTATGAGCTTACTCAAAAATTATCTCAAGGCTATCATCAGATAACTGCAGAAATATTTGTATCTGATTATTTCAAGCAAAACAATATTTTTTATAAAACCGTTAAAGTTGTTCCTAAGCCGAAAATAGCATTTTTCAGTTTGGAAGATTCACCATTAAAAATACTATTAAAGGATATATATGACATTGAAGATATAAAAGACTTTGAAACTCTGGATAAATACACAGCTCTGATAATAGATGATGTAAATATAAATCTTATAACAGATACTGATAAATTAAGTAACTTTGTTTCTTCAGGCAATGGTTTGTTTGTTATTGGCGGAAAAAATTCTTTTGAATATGGGGATTATAAAGACTCCTTATTGGAAAATATTCTGCCAGTATTTGTTGCAAGAGGTGGAAAAAAACAGGGTGAAGTAAATATTGTTTTAATGATTGATATTTCAGGAAGCACAGGAACTTACTATGGGGAATACACAACTTTAGATGTTAATAAAGCCTTAGCCATCGAAGCTATTAAAGATTTAAAATTTGATAATAAATTAGGCATCGTAGCCTTTAATGCAGCAGGTTATGTTGTAGAAGATATTTCTTATATTTATGAAAAAAAAGAAAAATTAGATGAAAAGATAAAGAAATTAATTTTTGGTGGTGGAACAAGAATAGACCATGGCATAGAAAAAGCATTATCTATTTTATCAAAAACTAAAGGAAGCAAAAATATAATCATGATTTCAGATGGTAAAACCAAGGATATTCCCGCATCATACTCTGCAGCGCAGGAAGCATTAAAACAAGGAGTCACAATATACACTGTTGGGGTTGGTCCAGTCACTAATGAAGAAGTAATGCAGACAATAGCGGAAATAACCTCAGGAATTTATTTTAAAATCAATGAACAAGATAAATTAAAACTTTTATTCGGAGAAAATAACCCATCTAAAGATCAAAATAGATTTACTCTGGTAATATTAAACAGCAATCATTTTATTACACAGGATATAGAGCCGGATGCAATCATTTATGGTTTCAATCAGGTAGTCCCAAAATCCACAGCGCAATTATTAGCCACAACAGATCTGGGCGACCCTTTATTATCTGTATGGAGATATGGCTTGGGAAGAGTTGCAGTTTTATCAACAGATGATGGAAAACTATATGCTGGTAGTTTATTAAGCGAGAAGAATTCAAAATTGATCATAAGAACATTAAACTATGCTATAGGAGATCCTGAAAGAAAGAATGAAAAGTTTATTGATATTTCAGATTCAAGAGTCAATGAAGAAACTGAAATTTTAGTCAGGAGTAAAGAACAGCCGGTTGCAAAAGACGTTGCTTTTTACAAGACATCGCCAAATGAATATCTCGGTTCAAAAATAATAGATAAAACAGGATTTAATAGAATATTAGATGCCACCTTCTCTGTTAATTATGAAAGAGAATATTCTGATTTAGGTTTTAGTCCAAAATTAAGTTCTATTGTAAAAACCACAAATGGCCAGGTTTTAAATCCAAATGACATTAACAGCATAATAGAAGCAGTTAAATCTCAGGCAAAAAGAATGGAAAGCAAAAAGATTTACTATAGATGGCCTTTTTTGATACTAGCCTTAATATTATTTTTATTTGATATCTTCATAAGAAGGATATTTGAAAGTAAAGTGGCAGCTTACGAATAATTTTCACACCAATTTAATTCCAAAATCCTTTAACCTTTCAAAATGTTTTTTATTTTTAGTGAACAATGTAACTCCATTTGTTATACATACAGCCGCAATAAATATATCTCTTATTTCTATTTCAAATCCTTTTTCTCTTAACTTTCTTCTCATATCTCCTGCAACCAGCGCAGCCTTTTTGTCAAATACTAGAATGTCTAGCCATGAAATAAGTTCTGTTATTACTTCACCTTTCTGTCTGCCACTCCAAATTTCAAAAAGATTTATTGATGTAGTTATAAACTCTGCCTCTAATGACTTGATAGTTGATATAGTTTCCTTATTATCTCTTAAAACGTCTATTATAACATCAGAATCTAAGCATATTTTTGCGACCAATTTTTCCACTCCGACTTAAGTTTTTCAATTTCTTTTAGGTTGATATCCCCCTTACCTGCAAAAGATAGTAATTTTTCTTTATTGCTCTTTACTTCAAGAAGCTTTTTGATAACGATTGAATAGCTTTCCCCTAACTTTAGTTCAGTAAGCTTATTGTATACCTCATCCGAGACGTTTATTAATTTAGACATATATTACGATACGTATATGTATATATAAAGATTTTGGTATTTTAGGCTTTGCAAGAATTAGGGGCTTTTCTGAACAATTTAAAGAGGTTGTAAATGAAGACGCAATAAAAATAGAAGGCACGACCAAAGCTCCAGATTACTCCCTTAGAATAGGGGGCAAAGAGTATTTTTTGTTGAAGCTATTTTCATATTTCAAGAAATTCGGGTCAATAATTTCTGTATACTGCATTGAAAAATAAACTTAATAACCTTTAAATATCCTTTTATAAACAAAATAAACCATGAATATATTAGCTAAATATAGATTAAGGAAATACCATAAACGGTTAAAAGAAGCAGAAAAGGCCCTAGAATCCTTAAATATAAAAAACAGGCCGATTAGACCTCAAACAATAATAGAAAAACAACCCTTAATAAAAACAAAAGAAACAGAATTAAAGCTGGGTAAAAAAAAGGTTGTAAGGGAATATAGCTTCGTAAACAAAAATGCTAACCTAGTTTTATTGTTAGTAATAGTAATTTTATTAGCCGCAATAGCTACTTCCAGCATTTTCTATAATTTAGAATTCAAGAAATTAAAAAATGATTTATCTGTTAGTATAGAAAAAGCTAATAAGCTGGCAAATGACTTAAGTTTAAACAGGCAAACCTTAACTAACTTGCAGCAAAATTTGGAAGTAAAAAAAGAAAGAGAGCAGGGAATAAGCCAGCAATATACAGATATTAAAGATCAAAAAGAAAAATTAGAAAAAGAGATACTGCAGTTAACCGCAACAAATAATAAATTATTAAGTGATCTCCAAACTAAAAATGAAGAGATTAGTAAATTAAAAGAAAAAATCGAAGATTACAAAAAATTAACAGGAACATAAAATGTATCAGATAATAAGAATAATAAAGGAAATTAAGTCAGAACTATTCAAGGTAGGCTTATTCCAAAGTTTAATTAATTCTATAATTGTATTTCTAATATCTTATATATTGCTATTGCCGTTTACTATTGAATGGTATTTTACATTTATTCCTGCTTTTATCTGGTTTCTGTTTAACCTTATATATCTAACAAAAAAAAGAAACTTAGAATATGTAGAATCATTATTTCCCTTGGTTAATGAGCAGTTAAGAACAGCAAAAGATAACTTGGATAAAGACAATGAAATAACAAGAAGATTGAATCAGGAAGTTATAGAAAAAGCTAAAAGAATTAAAACATCTTTTTTTATAAATTTTAAATACTTAAACTTGTCAATATTAATAGTAATGGTATTAAGTGCTTCAATATTTCTTTCAGGCTACCTAAACATAAATAAGATTGATTTCAAGGACTTTAATTTCAATAACCCTCTGGATAGTATTAAAAAAATTACAAATCCAAATAATCCTTCAGGCGGTTCAGGAGAGTCTTTAAATGATAATATCTATGGAAAAGAATCTGCCGCTATTCTGGGTAATAATGAGCTAAACCTACAGTTAAACCCTTCTAATACCGAATTAAACATAGAAGATCTAAAAGATCCTGAAAAGAAAAACTTTGATACTGCTTATCCGCAAGATATAAAAAGCTCTGCAGAAGCTAATTTTAAGGAAGATATACCAAAAGAGAACCAGGAAATAGTTAAAAAATATTTTGAAAAGATCACAGGTGCAAAATGAGGCTAGAAGAAGCAAAAAAGGATTTGGATTTAGTAATCTCAGAAACAAGAAAAGTAGTTGTCGGTCAGGCAGAAATGGTGAAAGATGTTTTAGTGGCTATTTTAACAGATTCTCATGCCTTATTAGAAGGTTATCCGGGCTTAGCAAAAACTCTAACAGTAAAAACAATAGCCTCTTTATTGGATTTAAAATTTTCAAGAATCCAAAACACTCCTGATTTAATGCCATCAGATATTACAGGAACTTATATTGTAAATGAAAGAAGGGAATTTAAATTCCAGCCAGGCCCTATTTTTGCAAATATTGTCTTATCAGACGAAATTAATAGGGCTCCACCAAAAGTTCAGTCAGCTTTATTAGAAGTAATGCAGGAAAGGCAGGTTACAGCAGGAAACACAACTTTCAAATTAGAAAGGCCGTTTTTCGTTTTAGCTACTGCTAATCCCATAGAGCAGGAAGGAGTGTTCAACCTGCCAGAAGCGCAGGCAGACAGGTTCTTATTAAAAATTAAAGCACAATATCCGGCAATGGAAGAAGAATTAGAAATAGTTGAGAGATATGCAGAATCTCATGCTCAAATAAAACTTAAGCCAGTAATTAAAAAAGAAACTATTGAATATCTGCAGGAATTAACAAGGCAGGTTCCAATTGCAAGAGATATTAAAAGATACGCAATTGACTTAATAAGATCAACAAGAACAAAAAAAGATTTGATTGAATATGGCGCCTCACCAAGAGCATCTATCGGATTAATTTTAGCTTCAAAAGCAAGAGCATTAATGGAAGGTAGGAATTATGTATCTAAAGAAGACATTAAAACCATGGCATATCCAATCTTAAGGCATAGGATTCTTTTAACATTTGAGGCAGAAAGAAATAATTTATCAGAAGATGATGTTATAAGAGAATTAATAAAATGATATCGCAAGACTTCTTAAGAACACTAGATAAATTAAGTTTGAAAATGCACAAAAGAACTACTTCTCCTTTATTGGGTGAAAGAAGATCTATCTACAGGGGCAGAGGATTAGTCTTTGCAGACAGAAGAAGTTACGTGGTTGGTGATGATATAAAATCTTTAGACTGGAAAGTTTTCGCAAGAACAAACCAATTACACGTCAAGTTATATGAAGCAGAAAGAAGTTTAACAACACATATTATAATTGATTTTAGTGCTAGTATGGGTTTTGGAAAAGATATTTCTAAAACAGAATATGCTTCAATGCTTGGCTTGGGTTTTGCTTACTTATCTTTAAGAAAGAATGAAAAATTTGTTTTATCTGCATTTTCAGATAAGTTGGATGTTTTCAAGCCCAAAAAAGGAAAAAAGCAATTAGTTTCTATTGTAGACTATTTAAATAAGAAAAAACCTTCTGGCCATTCTAGGTTGTATTATTCCTTAAGCAATTATAAAAAATTAATAAAATCAAAATCTTTAATAGTTATCATTTCAGACTTTTTATATGATGTTTCAGAAATCAGAAATGCTGTCTACTCTTTAAAAAATAATGAACTAATCTTAATACAGTTGCTTGATGCATCAGAAAGAGATATAACCCTAAAGGGGGATTTTCATTTAAAGGATGCAGAATCAGGAATTAAGTTAAGAACCTTTATCGGACCTCTATTAAAAAAGATTTATTCTAAAAATCTTCAGGAACACCAGTTAGGAATACAAAAAGTAGCTGATGAGATTAAAGCCAGATTTTACAGGGTTTTTACAGATGAGTCTATCTTCGATGTTTTTTACAGAATTGCTTCCAAATAATAAATTTTGGGCCCGAAGGGATTTGAACCCTCGACCCCCTGGTTTCTTCCTATTAAGCTAAGAGCCAGGTGCTCTAACCAGCCTGAGCTACGGACCCATAGCAGTTTACATTTAACCTTGCTTTAAAACTCTTTTGATTTTTACAGATTAAGAGTTATCTTGTTAATGCCTGTGATGTTCAATTTTTGCGAAATTTATAACATTTCTAAGAAAAAATAATTTTTAGATAGTCGCAAAAACTTTCTCACTTCGTTCGAGTCGCTTAACACGTGATTTAGCGGTTCCGTCCTTGCAGTCCTCACCCAAATTTCCTTTATGGAAACTTCGTTAAATTCAGATGTTAGTAGAAATAAAATTTTAATTGTTAGAAACGAGCGGTGGGGTCCCACCTTGCGTTCGCTTCACTCACGCAAAACGATATCTTTTTAACTTTATTCTTTATAGTATGAAGAAAAAACACTTTAGATTTTTGAGTTTAGCATTTTTCCTTATTGGAATTTTCTTATTATTAAACTCAAAAACAGATATTACGGGAGCTGTTGTTGGAATTTCAAATATTTCTTCTGGAATAAGTTCTATTTTTGGGATTGTTTTTATTTTAGTTTCTGCAATGCTTTTTGTCGGTGGAGAAAGATTGGAAGAAAGATTGGAAGAAGAGCATCACTGGAAAAAATATCTTTTAAACACCGATTCAATAATACAAGATGTTGAACAAGAATATCTTAACTCTCAAGAAGAATATAAGAGAAGCCCTGTTCAAGAAAGAATGGAAAGAATGGTTACTGGTGGAAAACTAATTAATACTCCGAACAAACAAAAAAATTATGAAGAACAATTTTATGAAGGGCACGCTTCACAAGGGGGAAGAGTTATAGACGTTCAAAGTCATATCGCAAAGAAAGGTGAGAAAAAAGGTAGGTTGATGCATTTTGGACAACCTGCAAATGCCAAATATCTTTGGATAGTTGATGAAGATGATAACTTTATTGTGGCTAATAGACAAACATTTCAACATGAAATGGATAACATGAGTAAAGAAAAAATTGACTATACACACAGATTACACAAACTTCCTCATGCTACTTTAGCAAGAGGAAAAAAAATTTATGGTTCTGGCGAGGTTTTAATTGAAGGGGGTTTAATTAAAGAAGTAAATACTCATTCAGGACATTATCTTCCAGTTACAATTACTCCTGGAAGAAATCCTGGAGAATATGAAAATTCTTTGATTGAAAATTTTAATCAACAAGGAAAAGAAGTTTTTAAAGAATTTAGTAAGAAGTATGGTTGGAAAGAGGTAAAAAAAGGAGCAAAATATGATTAAGTATCCCTTTTATCCCTTTGTAAAACCTTCATTATTTCTCTAAATGTGGGCTCGTCCTTTTCTTTTTTAAGATAGGGGATTGTTGATTGTTGAATTTCTGGTAATAATTTAGATACATCATGCCCTCTTTGTTCAAAATCTTCTAATGAAGAGAGATATAATCTTGCTCTGTGTTCAAAAAGTCTTCTTCTTAAATTTTTTCCTTCTGGAAGTTTTCCAAAATCATTTTCAGTAAAAATTTCGGGGTTTGATTGCCTTAGAAAATCGTCATAGCTTATGCCTGCATGTCTTTTCAAAAAAGAATCTGCTTTATCAGTAATACTCTTTAAGGCATCTTTTTCATAAGGGTCTACCCCATCATAAATCTGCATTTCTCTAGAAAGTAATTCAACATATGCATCAAAAGAATAGTTTCCCGTTTTTGTTATTTCTAGAAAACGTTTATAGTCAAAACTAAGGCCATCTTCTCCTTTTGGCAAATCCTTAGGTTTATCTTCTTTTCCCATACTGCAATATAATACTTTGCCAAATATATCTTTTTTGGTTCCCATACAAAAGAAGAATATTCTGCTCCTTTATAAAATTATCTATCTTTACTATTATCAAGTTACTACTTGAATAGTAGGGGGCCCCCGCTCTAAAATATAGTGCCTTCGACAATTATCAATAATTAAAATTTTACTCTCTCCGCTTCGCTCCGAGCCACGCTTTGCAGGCTCTCACTTCGTTCCACTCGAGCCCTTCGGGTTGTTTAAACCCGATGTTATACCCAATAATTTTTCAACAGCAGAAACCATTTCTTCGTTTCTGTGATAGTAGAAATATCTTTTTTATTTCCAAGGACTTTCTTTTTTCGTATAAACTCAAATCTTTCTTTTATGCCTATACCTAAGCACCTTAAGGTTAACGGATTACTTTCGTATTCAAGTTGGTCTTCAAATTGAAATCTCATTAATTTTTCAAAATCTTCTGTTTACTTAAGTCTGTAATATCCAATGGGCTTATAATTTTTTTTAGTTTTTCTTTAGTAACTTTTGTATATCTTTTAGTCCCCAATAGCATCTTAATTAAATTTTTATCAGCACCGTTTTCAATCAAATGGCTGGCATAACTTGACCTTAATAAGTTGCTATAAACATTTTTTCCCATTTTAGCTTTTTTAGATGACTTATTAACAATTTTTTGTGCCATTCTTATGGATAAATGCCCATATTTAGTTGGAAATAAGAATTCAGATTCTTTATTTCTGTTTGATAAATACTCATTAAGCTCATTTGCTATGCTCTTGGATAAAATAAAATTTTTCTCTCTGCTCCCAATCACAACCTTGCCAATGCCTTCTTTAAAATTTAAATCACTGGTTTTTAATTTTATAACCTCAGAAACCCTCAGACCAGATGCATACATAAAACTAACAAGTAATTTATGTTTGGGATTTGATATAGAATTTATTAATTTTCCAACTTCCTCTTTTGTTAACGATGCAGATATTCTTATTTCATTTTTTTGTAGGGTTATATCATTAAAAATCTGTTTCTTTAACAACCCCCCATAATAAAATTTCAAGGCGCATAATACTAAAGACAAAGATGAAGTTTTTAGCTTCTTCTCATTAACTAAGTGATTTACATAATTCTTGATATCGTCCTGTAAAATCTCTTCAGGATTCTTCTTAATAAACTTCAAAAACTCATTATTATGCCTTATATAAGCCTTTAAAGTCAGATCTGAAAATCCTCTTGACTTAGCTTCAGTTTCCAAAATACTTAAATTTGCCATCTTTATATAATGGATTTACAGCTTATAAACTCTTTTTTAATCTATCTAATTGAATATTTGCAACAATCTCGTAGTAAAGCAAGCTTATAAACCTTAAATGTATACTATTCTTAAAGGTGATTTAACAATGGCAAACATGAGATGGTATGATTGGGTTTCTTGGATTTTAGTTTTTATAGGAGCCTTGAATTGGGGTCTAGTTGCTGTATTTAGCTGGAACTTAGTTGAAACAATATTAGGAACTAGTTCAACAACAAGAGTTATATACACACTAGTTGGTTTAGCAGCTCTATATGAGTTGTATAAAGTAGCCTCAAAGAAATAAAGCTTCTATATTTTTTCTTTTTTTATTAATTTTTCAAAATAAACAACATTAAATTTTACTACTCTTTAATTGTCAGATATATATATATATATATATATATACACCCCCCCTTATTCTATATTATTTTTTATTAATCAAAGAAGGAGGAATAAAATGAACAAAAATAAAAGTTTATTAGTGTTAATCGTTGTAGTTATCCTTGCTGGAATAATTCTCTTTTCTGTGTTAACACCTGTTATTTCGGGCAAAGCAGTCACCGATTTAAAAAATGCAGCATCTTGCAATGCGGATAATATTTGTGAGATTAGAAACGCAGTTATAGAAAAATCAATAAGAATTGGGGTAAATAGAAATATAACTATAGATCGAAATGGAAATATCGTTGGAAATATAAAAATTGATGGATCATTAACAGCTACAGATTTAGATACTTCAGGGATTTTATATGTCGGCAGAAATGGGGAAGCTGAGTTTGAGAATTTAGGACTCCCCATAGGATCACTTAATTTCCCCATAGTATCAGGTAATTTCCCACAAATACCACAACCAAAAAAACCAGGAAATACAAGTGCTTATGTTTGTGTTGATTTTGGTGGCAGATTATTTAGAAGTGACGTTTCTTGTAAAGGAGAATAAGCTTCTATATTTTTTCTTTTTTTATTAATTTTTCAAAACTAATGCCCTTTTCTTTGGCTAAATCTAAGGTTATTGAATATCCATTGGGTGTTTTATTTAAATCCTCAGGTCTTAAAAACCACCATCCTTCATTATTAAATCTTATACCAATATAAGCCTCAGCACTGAATAATTTTGAAAACTCAATTATCTGTTCAACATCATCTTCTGTTAGATATTTATTACCCTCTTTAATGCTTTTACACTCTACTGCAACATATCTTTTACCATTACTAGCGATTAAATCAGGATTAGGATTAGAGCTTAAACCGCTTCCAGCAGACCTAACAACAGCCCATTTTTTAGTATCCCAGAACATATTTATTAATTCTCTTTCAGTTCTACTCCCCTTTTTCTTGCTCATAAAATCAAAATAAACTGGTATTATAAAAAGTTAATTATTTTTTGGTCTATGAATTAGAATAAAAATTAAAGGAAAAGGGAATCTATTTAGAAGCCCAATAAACCGATATAAGCAGAACAACCAAACTTACCAATTTTAGCCAAGCCCCGCCAAGAAATCCACCAGTTGATCCTACACCCAAACCTAACCAGGATAATAATATTAAAGGGCATGCCGGGCACCCTACAGTTATAATACCTGTTACTCCGCCCAAAATCCCCCCAGATGTAGCAGATGTAGGGCAGGTTTTTCTTTCAGATATATTATAAATCTGCAAAGAAACTATTAAACCAACAAATATTGGGAATAATATAGCAAACATCCACCCAATAGCATCATACATCTCCTGATTTGTTAATGGCCATATGTAAAGCCACCCAATTAAAACCGTAGTTATTAAGAATACTAGAAAGTATTTAGGCTCTCTTAAAGTTTTAAGTATATTGTGTAAGCTCATTTTTTAAACCTCCGACTTTCTGGGTTGTATTAAGTATAAAAAGTTTATCTTTAATTATTAAAGCTAAATTTTAAATATAACAAAATTTTATAGTTTTTATGGGATACATTGTAATAGCGTCTGTAAGCACTAATGTAGAACCGATTTATATCGGGATAAAAGAGTTTCCTACTGAAAAAATTATTCTGCTCTATAGTGATGATCTGTATAATGAAGCAGAGAAGATAAGAAAGGATTTAATAAAATTCAAAATTCCAGTTATAATAAAGCCTATTAAAGGACAGGTATGGGAAGAGTTATTTAGGCTAGTAAGTGAGATAGCAAGCTATGAGAAGGGAAATAAAATAATTGTAAATGTTGGTTCTGGGGATTCTACAGCGAAGTGTGCTTTGTTAAGCGCTGCTTTTGTGAACGGGTTAAAGGCATTTGATGTTGTTGATGACACCCCTATGTTGCTTCCTGTGCTAAAGTTTTCTTATTACAAATTGTTAACAGACAAGAAATTATCTATTTTAAAAATACTTGAAGAGCAAAAAGATTGCTGTTCTTCATTAGCTGATTTATCAGAGAAAACTAAAATGAGTCTACCTTTATTATCCTACCATATAAATGGAACTCTAAAAACTGATGGGTTAAAACAATTAGGGTTAATTGAGGTTAAAGAAGAAAATGGAAAATTATTAATAATGTTGAATATGCTTGGAAAATTACTTGTAAAAGGCTATGTCAATACAAAATAAATCTTAAAAATTAGATTTTAATTATTTTTAGAAATAAAAAAAGAAAAAGACTAAAGGTCTATATCTTTTACGGTCTTTCTGCCATTTCCTTTAGCTCTCTTCTCTGCTTCCTTAATCATGCCTTCTACCTTCTTGCTTAAAGCATCTGCAAAGGTTCCAGCTACATTACATTCTGTGCATTCCTTGATTTTGGACCTTACTACCAGTAAATCTGCCATTTATTCCACCCCCATACAAAAGTTGTTTTTCATTTTTATTTAATCCGACAATTTATGCTATCTATCAAGCCTAAACTGTAAGATTTGATTTTTAACCGTAAAACCCCTATATAAAGGTTTTTATGCTGTTTTATATAGGTTTAAGCCCTTTAAGTAGTAGTAACTTTATTGAAAAATTGATTTTTTCTCTTTCTAAAAACAGTTATTTCTCCGGCTTCATGAATGGGAATACTATCACATCTCGGATAGAGGAAGAATTAGTCAATAACATCGTCAGTCTGTCAATTCCTAAACCATATCCTGCAGTTGGGGCCATACCCACCTCCAATGCATAAATAAAATCTTCATCTAATGGCATTGCTCCTTCAGCGCCTTCCTGCAGTAATCTTTGTTGTTCTATCAGTCTTTCTTTCTGGTCTATTGGATCATTTAATTCATCATAAGCCTTTACTATTTCAGCGCCGTCTATCACAAGCTGGAAAGTATTAATCTTTCTTGGGTCTTTCTCATTTCTCTTTGCCAAAGCTATCATTTCAACGGGATAATGTGTCAATAAAGTAGGCTGTATAATATTTGGCCTACAAACTCTTTTATACAATTCATCAAGCAAATCTCCATAATGTCTGCAATTATTTACCTGAACATTTTTCAAATTTTTATTTTTTATTGCTTCTTTTAGGGATTTAAAATCTTTTGCCTTATCAATGTCTATCCCGCTTTCTTTCAAAACCAAATCTCTAAAAGTAATCCTTTTAAATGGGGTTGTAAAATCAATTGTTTTACCTTGATACTCAACTTTTTTATTTACACATATATCTTTTACTAAAATGGAAAATAACTCTTCAGTCATTGAAATTAATTTCTCATAGTTCTGGTAGGCATAATAAAATTCAAGCATAGTAAATTCAGGATTATGCTGCCTGTCAATGCCTTCATTTCTAAAATTTTTGCAAATAGTGAACACTCTTTCAAAACCGCCAACAATTAATCTTTTTAAATATAATTCTGGCGATATAGACAAAAATAAATCTATGTTTAATGCATTTAAGTGCGTCTTGAATGGTTGTGCACTAGCCCCCCCATAAATTGATTGTAGTGTTGGGATTTCAACTTCAATAAATTCATTCTTTTTCAAATAATTCCTGATTATATCTATAATTTTAGCTCTTGTTTCAAAAACTTTTTTAACATCTCTGTTCATAATTAAATCTAAATATCTTTTTCTGTATCTAATTTCAACATCTTTCAAGCCATGCCACTTTTCAGGCAGTGGTCTTATTCCTTTGGATAATAATTCATAACTCTCGCTTCTTACAGTTACCTCTCCGGTTTTAGTTTTAAAAACATACCCTTTAATTCCTATTACATCTCCAATATCGCTTAATTTTAAAATTTTATACCCCTTTTCTCCAACTTCTTCCTCTTTAATATAAAATTGTATTTTTCCTTTTGCATCTTGTATATGCCCAAAACTAGCCTTGCCCATATCTCTTAATGCTATAATCCTGCCAGCTATACTTACCTTCCTTTTAGCTTTCTCATCACTCTTCAATATTTTAAATTCTTCTAACAAGTTACTGGAGTCATCTTTCTTATCAAAACTATAAGGATAAGGGTTAATTCCTGATTTCTTCAGCTCTTCTAATTTCTTCAGTCTTTGTTTTATTAAATCCTCTTCCATCAAAATCTAACTCGAAGTTGAATTTATAAATCTTTTCTAGAAATAAATATAAACTTCAAAATTACTATAATTTAATGGAAAAGAGGTTTATGGCTATAGTTCTTTTAGTATCTGCATTTGCTTTATTTACTTTTTTCTCAAATTTAAGATCTCCAACATCAGCATTTATCCTGGAAGAAGGGGCTATTAATGTAAGGCATAGCAGCTGCTTATTGAATGAAGATAAATATACTGCTTGTGTAACTATTGTCTGGGATGCTCCTCAAAATTTCTATTCTAAAGTCTATATCTCAGGGGGTGAAAGCCTTTCAGATACCCCGAAGTTTTATGCACACGAATTTACTTATTGCCAGGACTTGGATAAAAAGCTTGGGAATAGAGTTGCTAATATTTATTTACATGATGAAAATGGAAGATGGGTTAAATTCATTAAAGGCTACAAAATAGATTGCTCTTAAGCTTTAGATAAAATCATTTCTATGCTCGATATCCCCTACTTTCTGCTATGATAATATCCCTAAATAATATTTCATTTTTCCAATAAAGAATTCTCTTTTAACAATTTTAAAATCCCCACAATACTCATAAAATTTATCATTCCCGGATATTACAACAATTTCATTTTTCCCAACAGCTTTAGCTTCTTTAAAAAATTCTTTATAAATATTTAATAGATTCTTATTTACACCGGAAAAAGGAAGACTAGTAACAATTCTAACTTCTTTATCTTTAAATTTGGTATTTAACCAGCTAACATCCCCCTCTATAAATTCAACATCAGCATTTGCAATCTTGGAATTCAGTTGGCTTGCTAGTAGATTGCTTCTATTAAAATCTATTCCATAAACCTTTTTAACCCCCATTAACTTAGCTTCAATACATACAACTCCATCCTTGCAGAACGGATCAACTAAAATCTCATTTTTCTTAACATCAGCAATTTTAATTAATGTATAAGCCAGACATCCATTAATGCTTTGATTATTTAACTTTACCCTATAATCCCTTTTCCCCAGATTAAATAATTTTAAAATGCCTAAATAACATTTATTATCTATTATATCTACAAATACTTTAATATCTGGGTTTTTCAAATCAACCTTAAATCCTTTATTAAATAAATATTCCCCAAATTCTCTTTCAACTTCCAGACTTCTGAAATCATGCTCTCCCTCTCTATTGCACTTCACTAAAAAACTTCTTTTAATATCAACTTCAATTACTTTTAATTTTTTTAGTAAATCTTCAAAATTACTAAACTCAAAGTTATCTACAAATTCATAAACACTATCAAAGAATTTAATATCTTTCAAATCACTAAATTCAACCCTACCAGAATTAATGATTTTGCCTTTAACAAATTTGCTCACAAAATCTTCCAATCCTTTAAAACAAATACCAATATATTTCATATTATAGGTTATCCAGCGGGCTTTTTATGTTTTTTATCGATGCTTGCGAGATTTGGGTATACATCTGGGTGGTTTTAATGTCTGAATGTCCAAGTAATTTTTGGATTATTCTTAAATCTGTTCCCTGTTCCAATAAATGCGTTGCAAAGCTATGTCTAAGCAGATGTGGATAAACTCGTTTTTTAATCTCCGCCTTTTTTGCAGAGTTTTGAACAATTTTTTGAATTGTGTCTTTTGTTAATTCCCCCCCTCTTGCAGAAGGGAAAAATATCTCGCTTTCAGATAATTTAGAATAACTATATAAACCCTCTTTTAAAGAATCTGGAATTTTTACAAACCTGTCTCTTTTTCCTTTCGATAATTTTATATGGATTAACCCTTCTTCAAAGTTTACCTCTTCTTTTCTCAAATTCACTATCTCAGAAACACGCAAGCCACAACCATAAAGAAGTTTAATTATCAACTTATGTTTAATATTACAGGTTATATCAATTAATTTTTTAATTTCATCGGTGGTTAAAATATCAGGGAGTGGTGTATTCTTCTTAGGATTTGGCACAGATAGTTTTTGTTTAAGAATTTTATCAAAAAAGAATTTTATTGCAAATAAATCTCTTCTAACGCTTGAAGGGTTTTTATCTCTTAATTCCTTCTGAACATAATCCTTAACAAAATCTTCATTAAAGCCTTTGTCCTTAGAATAGTTAAAAAATTTACCAACTGAATATAAATATGCTTCTATTGTTTTTCTAGAGAAATTTCTTATTTCTAACTCTCTTTTTAGTTTTTCAAATAATTCCTGCATAATCTTCACTATTTACCAAAGTATATAAATTTATTGATTTTATACTTTAATGGCGGGTTATAAATATGTTGATATTGATAATCTTATGTTAGTAGAAATAAAAATCAATTTTCTTCCCACCCTAAGATTGAGCGCGCGCTTTCGATAGTTTATTAAATATAGCCTGTTTACATTTAAATATGCTTAAAGAAGATTATAAAAACTTGATGCTTGAAACTTCCAAAACGATTGGATCTGTTATTTTAGATTACTTAGAGCCTTTGAAAAAAGAAAATCAAGAACTGTATAAAATTTGTTTAGAGCTTCTAAAAAAGAGAATAGGAACTTTTGAAACAAGAGCTTATCTTATGAGATTTTCTTTTGAAATGTGTTCTGAAAAAAAATGGACAAAAGAAATTGTGCATGCTTGCGCAGCCATAGAATTAGAGCTGGCTTCCATGTATTACACTAATAGAATTTTTGATGATAAGGGCGGAAAAGAAATCTTGAGCCAACCTAAAAACCAATTCATGGCTGCTATGATTACTAGAGATTTAGCATCCCAAGCGCTCACAAAAGCCTGTTCAAAAGTAAATTATAAGACTTTTATTGGGATTAAGGATTTATTTGATGAAATAAATAAAATCTTTTATATCGGGCAGTTTTTCGAAGTAAGCTACAATATCTACAAACCATCACTGAAATTAGATTTTGATGATTTGCTTCAACTTTATTACAAAAGAGATTATGGAGTAAACAATTCTTTCTTTGAAAAGATTGGGATGATTGGTGCAATATTAGGGGAAGGCACAAAAAAACAGGTTGAAACATTAGCCAACTTTGGAAAAGATTATGGGATGATGCTTCAAATTATCAACGATATTGGTGATTTTGTCCCTCCAAAATATAATTTAGGAACAGAAGAAAAATTGCCCGAAGATGCTTATAGCGATATTAAGCATGGAAAGCTCACTTTACCAATTATTTATTCCTTAACTCACGGGAGTAAAGAAGATAATAAACTTGTTATCGAAGCTCTAACAAATCCTAATATTGAAGACCATAAACTTATTGAAGTTACAAAAACTTTAGTTAGAAATGGTTCTATTGATTTTTCCAAGAAAACAGCTCTTGATTTCATCACACAAGGTAAAAAGCATCTTAAAATATTTTCAAAAGAAAAGAGAACTGCCTTGTCTACAATGGAAGTTATTGCATGGACAAATAGATATTATAAGGCTCTAAGTAAATTCAAGCAGTAACGCACGCGCTTTTTTTTATTTTTCCCACCCAGAAAATTGATTTTTACTCTTCGCCATTTTTTTGCTTCGCAAAAAATCGCCTTGCAGGCTATGGCTCGGTTTTCTTACAGAAAACTCTACTAACGGGGCTTATGAGGTAAAATTTCTTGCAGAAATTTTCCCCAAATTTGCTTCGCAAACTTCTCATAAGCCCGATGTTATATGCAATTTTTTCTTCAGCTGAAATTTAAATCTCTTATTTCCAACCCCCACCCAGACGGCGCGCGAAAAAGAAAGATTTATAAATATCCTTCCAATCAATAATATTATGGGAATAGAAAAGATTAGAGACATGGTCTTGATTATTTGTGCAATAATTTTTGTTTTGGTTTATTCTATTTCTATGCTATTACCAATATTTATGCCATCTTTCTATTATCAACAATTAACTTCATCATATACGCAAGATGTTCCACCAAGCTTTTATGCAGATTGTCAAACAAACAATAATACTCACACCCTAACAATCACTCTCTCAAATTATGGACAAAAAGATTTAAATAATATTAAATGTAATTTGCTCGATAAGTCGGGATTGATTTCTACAGAAGATAGTCAAACTATTTTTAATTTGGGAATTCAATCTACAGACATTTGCATCTTTAAGTTGGATGGAACATACGAAAAACCATTGAAATTTGAAGTAGTTTATGGAGATAAGTCAATAAAACAAGTAGTTCAATGTTATCCGATAATTTCTTAATTCTGGCGCGCGCCGTCCCCCACCCTAACAATTGGAGATTTAAATTTCTTAACGCCGAAGAAAAAACTCACTCCTTTCGGTCGTGCCACATTGCATTTTCGGGCTGATGCCCTCAGGTCGTTGAACAGGGCTTAAAGAGTTCGGCTCTTGCAGAGCCTCTCCCAAATTTCTCACTCATTAATAATTTTTAGTTAGGTGAGAAACTTTCCTTAAGCCCAATGTTAATCTCAATTAAAGCGAACTCTAATACCCCCCGACCACCCTCCCCTAAATAGCAGATTGTCGCCTAACTAAAAAAGAAAAAACTTCGTTTATCCGACCACAAAAGAGAAAACCAAATTTTCTGCGGAAAATTCTGTCTAACATAGGATAAACGATTACGTTTCGCTTCATCCAAATTTTTTCCCAAAAAGAAAAGTTGGGGGGCAGATGACGAAAACGGAAAGCAAAAATTTAAATATTACCTAACCTATTATATTAATACTAATAAAAAGAGGACAAAATGAGAAAACCCTATATATATATATATCTATCATAATTAGTTGTATACTTCTATTCCCAAGTTTAGTTTCTGCATCAGACATTTTAGTCTGGCAAGGGCAGTATTATACAGGAACAACTTTTAACACAGGAAATTATAATTTTAATTTTAGTGTTTATGATGATTTAACAGGAGGAAATATCTGTTATTCAAACACAACAAGTTTAATAACAGGAAATTTTGGAGAATGGAAAACAGAGCAGAATGGAGTTAATTCTGCTTGCAATAATGTTTCCAAAGATTATTTTTTGAATATAAATATTAATGGAATAGACCAAACTCCGAGAAGAAGATTAATTGTTTGGAATGCTTTAAGAAAAGATGTTGATGAAACAACTACAGGAAAATTACAAACTGTTTCACAAATTGTAGCTCCAGTAATTCAAGCAAATACACAAATTGTAGCTCCAGTAATTCAAGCAAATACACAAATTGTAGCTCCAGTAATTCAAGCAAATACACAAATTGTAGCTCCAGTAATAAATGTTACACAGGTTACTGCTTCGATAGTTCAAACAAATAACCTAACAACAGAAACAGGTTTTTTCTCATCTCTTGGAAGTTTAATTAATAGAATAACTAACTTATGGGTTCAGAATATTGATTTTAGTGGAAACATAAATGGAACAGGAAACATAACAGCTTCGTATTTTATTGGAGATGGAAGCCTATTAACAAATCTTTCTTCTGGAACTTCCAAAACCCATCTTTCTAATTTTACTGATGATTTGGGAAATAGGG
>JAHFIJ010000013.1:0-1951 GCA_023246445.1 Candidatus Woesearchaeota archaeon | reverse complement strand
AATGGAACAGGAAACATAACAGCTTCGTATTTTATTGGAGATGGAAGCCTATTAACAAATCTTTCTTCTGGAACTTCCAAAACCCATCTTTCTAATTTTACTGATGATTTGGGAAATAGGGGTTATACTCATCTTAGTAATTTTACCAACAACCTTGGTTTCATAAATGCTATAAATGCAACAATAGAGGCCTTGAAGATATATAGATATGATGCTTTTGGGCCCGTAATCCTGCTTAATAACACAGCAGATGCTATTAGAATCTTTGCGGCTCCAAATATAACAAATCCATTAAATGGAGCAGGAATACAATTATTTGGCAACGATGAAGGATTCTTTCCAGGAGATGTTTATATTGATGCAGGAAGCACAAGCGGAGGACAAATAATTATGAGAACAGGCAGTTCTGGATTAAATAATAGAGTCATAGTAGAAGACGATGGCAGAGTTAAAATTCTAAACTTAACGGGGAGTGGAAATGATTACTTATGTGTTGATGCTAACGGTTATTTGTTTAGGAGCAACACAGCGTGTTAAAATGCAAAATGAAATACATAATAATACTTTTAGCAATACTTCTTTTTCTTCCCTTAGTCAATGCTGATAGCACTTTCTATGATAATCCTGATGATGCTTTTGTATCTCCAAATCCTTCAGTTACTTCTTCAGTGATTTCACAACAAGAAAGTAGCGGCGGCACCGGGGGAGGTTGTTTGACTAATTGGGCTTGTTCTTCTTGGAGTGGATGTATTAATGATATACAGACAAGAAACTGCACGAAGATAAAGAATTATTGTTATGCTGGAACAAAACCTAATGAAACACAGAGTTGCACAATTTTGCCTGAAGAAAAGCCCAAAGAAAAACCGGCAGAAAAATCAGTTTGTGGAAATGGAATCTGTGAAAAAGATAAAAATAAAACTTCTGAGAGTTGTCAGCAGGATTGTCTTGAAGCAGGAGCAGGGAATGAGAAACCAAAAGAACTTGGAAGAGAAAATAATTTATTTGTTATTTTGATAGTAGGCATTATTATGGTTGGCATTATAGTTCTGTTACTGAAAAGAAAGAAGAGATAATACGAATAGAAATACCTATTAAGTGTTTTTACTGCTTCTGCCTCTTGCATAAATACCAGAAAGAGGTACGGCATTCATCCCACAAATATCCTCAGAAATTGGAAATTTCTGGGACACCAAAAATCTGTGATTTTTTAGTGAATTTGTGGGTATTCTGTCTACGATTTTATAAAATATAGTCCGACCCCCTATAGTCCGGTTCTGGACCTTTTTCTGGAAATGAACCCCAACACCATAACTTATTTAAAGTCATGAGGATAATCACTTTCAGAGGAAAATTACTATGGATATCAACACCCCAAAAATAAATCAACCGGCACCGCTATTTTCAGCCAAAGCTTTGCATCATAACGACCTTAAAACTATTAATCTTACCGACTATCGTGGAAAGTGGGTAGTCCTAGTGTTTTATCCTGCCGATTTCACCTTTATCTGTCCTACCGAGTTAGGAGATCTAGCCGATAAATATGAAGAATTTCAAAAACTACATACGGAAGTGTTGAGCGTCAGCACTGATACGGTATTTGTGCATAAAGCCTGGCATGATAATTCTCCCACCATTGCTAAAATAAAATTTCCCATGCTCGCGGATCCTACCGGTAATATTTGCAGAGCGTATGGAACTTATATTTCTGAAGAAGGCTTGAGTTTGCGTGGAACTTTTATCATTGATCCCGACGGAATACTGAAAGCGTTTGAATTACATGATAACAGCATTGGCCGCAGTAGTACAGAATTGTTACGTAAAGTCAAGGCGGCCCAATTTGTGCGAGAGCATGGCGGCGAAGTGTGTCCGGCCAACTGGGAGCCGGGGAAAGCGACTTTAAAGCCGGGATTGGATTTGGTGGGAAAGATATAACTCTGGAGGGGGCAAT
>JAHFIJ010000012.1 GCA_023246445.1 Candidatus Woesearchaeota archaeon | reverse complement strand
TAAAATTACATCCCCAAAATTAAGCATTCTCCCAGGCCTCATCCTCTTTATTATCCCAAAGCTCTTTCATTTTTGGCTGTTGGATTTTATGCAAGAATTCATCATATTGATTATTTTTTTTAAAGTTATTAATACCCTTGTCATCTTCTCCAGAAGCTCGTTATATGTCTGCCTCGGATATTCCTTTGCTTCCTTTAACCTTTGTATTACACCCCCACTAAGCTGGATTGTTGAAACAATTTCTTTCATACATAATCACCAATATATTAATTATATATCTAATATATAAAGCTATTTTTAGGATTTAGCTTTTTCCCAAATATAATAAAAAATAATAAATTTAATGGGATTTAATAACTTTCAACTTTAATACCTTTTATCCTTTCAAAATGATCCTTGTTTCTTGTAACAATTGTATTGCAATTATTCGCCAACATTGTTCCCGCAATTAAACTATCTAAAACATTTATGTCTTTCCCTTGATTCATTAGCTTTGCTCTTATTTGTGCAGCCTGGAAAGAAGCGGATAAGTTAAGTGGCAATATTTCAATTGTATTCAAAAAATCATTAAGGATCTCTATCTTCTTCTCATTTGATTCAAAATAAAAACCTTGTAAAGCCTCAAAAACATTTATTGTAGTAGTAATTACAACATCCTCTTTTATCTCCTCTGCTTTCTTAATAGCTTCTGTTCTATTTTTTAAAAAATCAATCAAAAAAGTTGTATCTAAGCATTTCATAGTCTTTTGCTCCTTTCTTTCATTTCCTTGTCTGCATCTGACTTAATCTGTTTAATTCGCTTTTTTATCCTATTCTCCTCTTCATCACTCATATCTGCTAAAGCCCCAGCAAATTTCATAATGTCTTTCTTCTCTTTAGACAGTATTCTTCTTAATTCATCAGAAAAGCTTTCCTCATTCTTCTTGTTTCTAACTAAAAGCCCATATACATCATCCATAATAGATATAGTCTTCGTTCCCATCTGTGTATGCGTATATGCACACGTATTTAAAGTCTCTGTTTTGAATTTCATAGAATTAGTAAGTAAAGGTGTTTAATATCCTGTAATAGTCAATTTTTGGAATAATTACTAAACAAATTGTTGAAATTTACAATAAAGCTGTAAAATCAATACCAAATTTAACATAGATTCGAAAATATTTCAGAAATTCTGGAATGCATTAATTTAAACTTTTCTTTATCAATTCAGCCACTTTTGAACCTTCAGCCTTCCCTCTTAATTTACTCATTGCTATCCCCATTAAAGCATTAAAAGGCGCATTCTTATTATTCATAATTATCTCTTTTATTACTTTCTCAACTTCAGAATCAGAAATTGTTTTATATCTATTTAATTCTATCTTCTTGCCTTCACAAATCTCGCTTAAAACTTCTATAGCAGCAGATTTAGGTATTAAATTCTTGCTTATATTCTCAAACACAAATTCAAAATCTTTTTCTTTTAATTTACTTGAATCTAACTTTAATCTTGCCTTAATCTCTTTTGGAACTTCTATTAAAACTTTAGCAATAAATTCAGCTTCTAGATTCTGATATCTCTTAACTAATCCTCTAAACTTCTCTTCAATATCTAAAATCTCTTTAGCTAGTTGTGCAGAAATCTTAAATTCTTTCTCAACTTCAATAGCTTTTTCTGTTATCAATTTAGGCAATTTTATAGATTTTAAAATCTCATTCGATATTTCAACTATTGGATGATCTGTTTCAACATACATCCTTCCTGCTCCGGGCATTGGTCTTAAATATGTAGTTGTTAAATCCTGATTAACTTTTCTAACCTCTGAATTTATTTTTTGCTTATTTGAAATTAAATCTAATTGTCTTTTAACTTCCAATTCAATAACCTTAGACATAGATTCTAAATCCTGAAATCCCTTTAATTCAATTCTTGGATTATTATTTATGGATAAATTAACATCCTGTCTTATGGTTCCAATTCCAGATTTAAATTTCCCGGTAGACTTTATTAACATCCCCAAATAAGCCGCAACTTCCTGCCCCTCTTTGGAATCTGTAATATCCGGTTTAGTTGTAATTTCAATTAATGGAATCCCTAATCTGTCTAATCTAAAAACAACAGATTCTTTATTTTCTTTAATTTTTCTGGCAGCATCTTCTTCTAAACATATAGTATTTATCCCTATTTTTTTCTTATTAACCTCTATAAAGCCGTCAGTTGCTATTAAAGCAGTTCTTTGAAATCCAGATGTGTTTGATAAGTCTATAACCTGTTTTCTCATTACTTGTATATTCTTTAAAATTTTACAGTTTAATAGTAAAGCAACCTCTAAAACTGATTTTAATGCTGTTTGATTAATAAAATGAATTGGCTCATCATCAAGTTCAACTAAGCATGTTTTATCTTTGTATCCCTGATAAATCGCATATTTCCCTTTAGACATTTCAAATTCAGCAACCACATCACTTTCACCTATCTCACTTTTAACAGCTCTTAAATATCTTTTAACTTCAAAATCAGGCTCTCTATCTGTTAATTCAGAATTACAGTTGCAGAATAATTTATTTGAATTTATCTGTCTGTGTATTTCCAGTCCTATTTTTAGGTTATTCATCATTTAATCTCTTTAAATATAGTAAATAAAGATTTCTAATTCAAACTAATACTATGAAATATAATTTTTTAAATAATGTTTGAAAGCTATAAAAGTATTTAAAGCCTTTATTTAGAAGAAACATTAATGAATCCTATAAATCCTTTAGAAAACTTAGCAAAAATGGATTATCCCGGGAGAGTAGTTTTGATGGGGGTAAATCCTGAAGGTTTGATCTTTGTTGGCTATGTCATAACCGGTAGAAGTCCATCAAGCCAAGCCAGAAAACTTGTTCTATCTGAAATCAATACTGAAGAACCTTCTATTCAAGTTGTTCCAACAGCTGAAAATTTATTAAGAAGGAACGAGACTAGCCTATTAATATATCCTGCAATAAACATTAGGGGGGGAATTGTTGTTGGTAATGGGCAACAAACAAGCAGTATTCCAACAAACGGTCTCGATGATGCTGTAGCGAGCTTAAATTTTGGCTTAAAAAATTGGACTTATGAGCCTGATGCTCCCAACTTTACTCCAAGGATTACTGGTTGTTTTGCAGTAAGGATTCCTAATCGTTATACAACAAATAGGGTTTCATATTATCTCGCATTAAGTATACTCAAACAAGGAAAAGGAGGTTCAAAAGAATTACAAATTTTTGAAGTTCCTCTTTTAAACGGAAGTGGAAAACTTATTTCAACATATACAGGAGAAAACATAGATCCATTACCTAGCTTTAGGGGGGAGCCTTTAAATTTTGAAGTTCCTTGGGATAATGTAGAAAAAGCAGTAAATGCAGTTTATGAAGCATTAGCACCAAAACCTAGGCAGCAAGATTTTAGAGTTGCAGTAGCGGGGATATATGCCAAAGAACATGATTTCCATTCTTTTCATCATTTTATAAGAAACAGGCACGATAGGGGATAAAAATGCCAACAAAAATGCCAACAGATGTTTCAAATTTCAAAAATGTATATAGAACTGCAGTTCCATCTAACTTTCCTAAGGAATTAACTTTAACCATTGGGGGCATAGACTATCATTTTCGTCATGTTGGTGCTAAATTAAGATACGGCACCAATCCACATCAGGCTTTTGCAGCTTATCACCCACTTCCTACATCTTTTTTTATGGGGGATCTTCAAATACTAAAAGAGGGAAAAGATGGGTTTTCTTTAACAAACTTACAAGATGCGTCTCAGGCTTTAAATGTTTTAAAATATTTTAATTTTCCTGCCGCAGTTATAATGAAACATCTTAATCCTTGTGGATTTAAAGTGAAAAATCAAGAAGAATCTTTAGAGCAAATTTTTAGAATAGCAAGGGGATGCGATGAAAGAAGTGCATTTGGTGGGGTTATAGGTTTTAATACTGAAGTTGATGCTCCAACAGCAGAAGCAATTATGGAAGATTTTATAGAATGTGTTATTGCTCCTTCTTACACTCCAGAAGCTTTAGAAATTTTAATAAGGAATGAAAGAACTAAAAAATTAAACAGTAGCATAAGGGTCGTAAAAGTCTCAAACATAGGCAAAATCCCAAAATTTGTCGGAGACAAGACTGATGGACTTTTTAATGTTAGAACTTTAGTCGATGGCTCATTAACATTAGAAGAGGTCTATTTAACAAGAATAAGAAGCGTTACAGATCTAATTACACAACCAATGATTCCAAATTCAGATCCAGCTAAAAATAATGGTGAAGATTATATTGCTCAAAAAATTCCCTCTACAAGAGAGCTTGATGATGGTCTTATAGCTTGGTATCTCAACATTAATGTAAGATCAAACGGTATAGTTATTGTTAAGGATGGAGCCGCAATAGCAGTTGGCACAGGAGAGCAAGAAAGAGTTGGTGCAGTAGAAAAGGCTCTGGATAAAGCTGTAAAAAAGGGTCATGCAAAAGAACTAGAAGGCGCTGTTTTATCTTCGGATGGGTTCTTTCCAAAACCTGATTCTATAGAAAGAATTGCTGAATTTAAAATATCAACAGTTGTCTGGCCAGCAGGTTCAATGAGTGATGCACTGATTATAGAAACTGCTAATAAATATGATATAGGGTTAGTAGCTACATTGGAAAGATGTTTCTTACATATATAATCTCTATTAACAATATTAAACTTCAAAAAACAGCAGAAAATAAAAACCCCTATTTAAAACCCTATTTAGAAAACTTTTTCACTCATTTTCTTCTATATAGCCACGCATGAATCCAGCCTCAGCAGAGTCTATCTCATCAGATTCTTCTAATTCCTCTATTGCATTCTCTTCATATATATCTTCTTCATTTTCCTCTGCATTTAGCTGTTCATAATAGCTTAACATTTTTTTCTTTTTCATAATTTAATTTAATTGTTCCCTTTTTATATAGTTATTTCAAAATAAACAATAGAAATTACTCAGAAACATAGTTATTATGGTAAAATTTTCAGTAGTCTTAATGAAAAATTGTTCATATAATACTAACTTTCTATGAATTTAATTCCAATTAATAATAAAAAACTCTTAAAATACTGCTAAAATACCTGTTAAACGCACCTTTTTCTATACATCATGTCTTAAAGCATCAAAATCAACACCAAATTTTAGTAAAATATTTAAATACCACAATGGAAATATTTTCAACATGCCACAGAACATAATCCTAGATGATAAGGACTTTTTACTATTAAGCATACTAAAGGAGAATGCTAAACTAAGCACAAAAGATATAAGCAAAAAGCTATTAATGCCTCTAACCACGGTCCATAACAGAATAAAAAAACTTGAGAAGATGGGGGTTATAAGAAATTACACTATAAACCTAAATGACAGGGCTTTAGGCACAATAAGTGCTTATCTTCTGATAACTGTAGACTATAATATTCTAAAATTAAGAAGCACAACACAATATGATCTAGTTAAAACAATAAAATCCAATCCATTAGTAGAGCAAACATCTATGGTAACAGGTGCTCATGATGTTATCATTAAAGTTAGAGTTAAGAACATACAGGAATTAGACGAATTTGTCACTATATATCTAAGAAATCAACATGGCATTGAAAAAACACAAACAATGGTTATCTTAAATGAGGTTTAGTCTCTTTTCCATACTGTTTTTCCATTTCTTTTAACTTCCCTAATCCTATGTAAGGGTATATAACTCTCTCCAGCGCCAGTTTTTATAATAAAGAAATTCCCGCTTCTCCCAATAGAAATAAATGGCACTTCAAAAGATTTCTGATGAACCCTATCAAAATAAACTATTATAAACTCTTTTGGATTTAGATTCTTGTCCCATCTTATTCTGTCCAATAAATCCCCTATGTAGACTCCCATTCTTCAGAACTACAATTAGAAATTTCTCCTCTTAAATTTTTACACATTAACTCTTTTACCTCTTCTTTTTTATAATTCCCTAATAACCATGCTAATTTCACGAATGCAGTCTCAGGCAGCATATCTGTTAAATTTCCTATAATCCCTGCATCTTGTAACTTATGCCCCTTGGAGTAAACATTCATATTTACTCTTCCATATAAACATGTAGAAGTCATAACAACAACGCAGGATTTTGTTAAATTTTTAATTGCCTTTATTATTTTATCATGTATCTTAGTATGTTTGTCTACCACATCTCCGGGTGTATGCCCTAATCCCGTCCCTTCAATTATTAGCCCTTTATATCTCTTAAAAAATTCAAATTGTTTTGGATTCATGTTAATTGTTATCTTAATTAATCCAACATTTTCTTCCATTTTAGGTCTTATTATCATTTTTTTATCATTTTTCTCATGCTTCTTAAAGAAGGTTATACTTTCCCCATAAATCTTGGCTATTGCATTATCGTTTACAGGCTTAAATGCATCTCTCCTTGAAGTATGTAATTTCTTGGTTTTAGTTGGGGGCAGGATTAAACAATAATTATCTGAAGCGCTTCCATGCATGCAAACTGCTACACCCTGAAAATCGCTCTTTACAATAAACTTCGCAGCAGATATTAAATTCAAAGCCGCATCACTAGATCCACGATCAGAACTTCTTTGCGCTCCAACAAATAAGATAGGTATTGGTGGGTTTTCTATAATGAATGATAAAGCAGCGGACGCAACAGTTAAATTGTCAGTCCCCATTCCAATAATAATTCCTTTCACTCCATTTTTAATCTCTTTTTCTATTGCTTTAGCTAAAATCTCAAAATGTTTAAATCTTAAATCATCTGACCACATATTTTGTATTAATCTGGATTTAATATTCGCTATTCTCTTTAGTTCAGGATATATCTCAATTAAGTCTTCTGGGCTAAATTGGCTGGATACTCCACCAGTTTCATAACTAACTCTTGAGGCAATCGTTCCCCCTGTATGCAAAATAGAAATTGTAGGTAATGATTTTGTTTCTGTATAAGATTTTGATTCAATCTTCTTTTCAGTTAATTGCTGTATTGTTCTTATTGATTTTATCTCTTTTTTATCTAATATTATGTTGTAACCAGAAGAAAGCTTTAATGTTAATTTTCCATTTACTTCAGGCAATAAAACCCCTTGAAAATTTCTGTTATCTTTTAGCCTTATTTCTACTCTTTTTAGTGCCATTATAAAGCAAAACTAACGCTAGTATAAAAATATTTTTATAAATCTTCTATTATTTACTGTAAAATATAAATCACAATACCTATTTTATAGTTTAAAAGTATTTAAATATAGAATTAATATCTTAAATAAATTATAATTTGCTTCAAGCGGTTTTGATTTGGCGATTAAAACCTCAAACTGATTGGCGTCAGTTTCGAAGCGTATCCGTTCACTTTTGTTATGTATAGTTAATCTCATCTTTTTCGGTTAATAACAATTGGCGTTGTTAAAAACTTACTTCTTAGAGAGGATAATAATAAACTAACATATAAATACTTATGTGTTAGGAAATATATATTATAAAAAATAAAAACGGAGGGGGGTTAAAAATGGAATTTATCGTACAAGGCGCACTTGAAGGTGCACAAAAAAACTATGAGGGCTTGAAAGTAGGGCAAGCAAATATTAAGGTTGTTTGTTGTGGTGGTGCAGGCAATAATATGGGTTCGTGGTTATATAAAAAAGGTATAAATGGTGCTGAAATCATTGCGGTTAATACGGATATGCAACACCTGGAAATTTCTGAAGCTCATAAAAAAATATTAATTGGAAGAGATTTAACAAGAGGTTTAGGTTGTGGTGGTTATCCTGAAAAAGGAAGAGAAAGTGCTAAAGAAAGTATTCATGACCTAAAAGAAACTCTAAAAAATGCAGATATGGTATTTATTTGTGGCGGTTTAGGTGGAGGAACAGGAACAGGATCCATGCCAGTAGTTGCACAAATTGCTAAAGAGGTTGGCGCAATTGTTATTGGCACAGTCACAATGCCATTTGATATTGAAAGAGCAAGAGTTGACAAGGCTGAATTTGGTCTTCAGGAACTAAGAGAAATGTCTGACACAGTAATTGTAATTGACAATAACAGATTAGTCCAGATTGCAGGTAACTTGCCTTTACAGCAGGCATTCGCAGTTGCTAATGAATTAGTCTCAACAATGATTAAAGGTATAGTTGAAACGATTGCTATTCCATCCCTAGTTAATCTAGACTATGCAGATGTCAGGGCAATTATGAGTAATGGAGATGTCAGCGTCATTGGTATTGGTGAAAGCACATCTGAAATGCGTGTAGATGAGGCTTGTAAAAGAGCATTGACAAATCCCTTACTAGACGTAAGTTATGAAGGGGCAACAGGTGCTTTAATTCATGTAACTGGTGGCATAGATATGACATTAGAAGAGGTAAGCCGAATAGGAGAGATTGTTACAGAAGCCCTTGATAAAGAGGCTAATGTAATCTGGGGAGCAAGAATTGATGAGAAAATGAATGGAAGACTAAGAGTAATGACAATAATTACAGGTGTAAAATCCCCGTATATTCTTGGCAAATCAAGATCTGGAGAACCTAGTAGACAGTCTCTGGAAGTCAGTAGAGAATTAGGCATTGACCTAATTCGTTAATAGTTAATGGGCACTCCTTATAACCCCCCATAATATATGGTTATATTATGCCCATTCAAAACTTTTATCTTTGCTGGTGCCTCCAATGGCATCAGCATAATATTTATAAAGTCAGATTTCATAGGAAAAAAAAGGTATTAAAATCAAGAGGTGATCTAAAAAATGATAAATTCAAAAAAGGGTGTTTCGCCACTAATTGCGACAGTTTTAATTATTGCTTTAACAGTTGCTTTAACAGTTTTTTTAATGAACTGGGCTTTCGGTTTTTTCAAAGAAAGAACTTCTGAAACCAGTAAGACAACAACCGCACAATTGAAATGTGTTAGTGCTGTTGATTTTGATATTGACTGTTCTTGTCAAACTCCAGATGTAGGTAAATGTTTTTATACAGTAACCAACAATAATGCACTACAGCTTGGTGATGTTGGTGTAACTGAGAAAATTTATATTCGATTAATATCTTCTGATCAGAAAGTTGTAACCGGGGAAATATTAGGCGCAGCAACATTACCCCCCCTTAATGCATTTGAGATAAAAGATGGAAACTTAACTAAAAAAACAGGATCTAAGGAGCCATTTGACCTTGAAGTTATAGTCCCAAAGATTAAGGATAATACGACGGGTTTAGTTACAGAGTGTGGAAGTTTAGCTAAATTAAGAAAGGCGTGCGATATGAACGCCCCATCATAATTTTTTTTCTTTAAATTATTTTATTTTCTAAATAGTGGAAAAATCCATTGTTTCTTCCTCTTTCCATAGCTTTCAAAAAAAGTTTTTAATTTTAAAGAAATTCTTTTAGCTTCATTCTTTTCTTTCCCATATCCAATTGCAATAACTGCATCTATGGAGATATCATCTGGTATGTTTAATGCTCTCTTTATCATGGTTTCATCAAATACTGCAGTAAAGCAGCTTCCTAAACCCAAAGCAGTAGCAGCTATTAATATATTTTCAATGGCCAAAGCACAGTTTTGTATAGAATAAAATTCCCTGCCCTTATCTCCAAACAAAATATTAATCTTATTTTTTATATTACACACAATTATTAAAACCGGAGCATCTAAAAGAAAATCCTGTTTGCAGGCCTTAGCAATTAATTCTTTATTTTCTTTAACAATTACAAACTCCCAATTTTGAACATTCCCGGAAGAAGGGGCAAATGAAGCCGCCTCAAGAATTTTGGAGATCTTATCTTCCTCTACTTTTTTATCTAAAAACTCCCGAACAGACCTTCTTTCCTTTATGGCTTTTAATGCTTCCATATCAAAAACTTTAAAATGTTGAAATTTATAAAGGTTTTCAATGGAATATCTTAAACTAGTTGGATTATATGAAGAGCTAAGCAAAACAACTAAAAAATTAGAAAAAGCCCACATCTTGGCTGAGTTTATTAAAAATTTAAAATTAAATGAAATTGATGATATTATGTGTCTGATTACAGCCTCTATATTCCCTTTGTATGATAAAAGAAAAATTGGCTTCAGTGATAGATTAGTCTTAAAAGCTATTAATAAATCAAGCGGAATTAAAACAGAGGATATTGAAAAATTATGGAGCAAGCTTGGTGGTCTGGGGGATGTAGCTGAAAAATTATTAGAAGGAAAACATCAAAAAACCTTAAGTTCAGAATCTCTAACAATAAAAAAAGTATTGGAAAATCTAAGAAAGCTTGCAGAATTAGAGGGTCAAGGCACAGTTGACAAGAAAGTTAATCTAATCTCAGAATTGTTAGCAAATGCAAAGCCAAATGAAGCTAAATTTATTTTAAGAACTGTTTTAGGTGAATTAAGAGTTGGAATTGCAGAGGGTATAATAAAAGATGCTCTGGCAGAAGCCTATGATCTGGATCCTAATAGTATAAAAAAAGCCATGGACCTAGCTCTGGATTATAGTGATATTATTTCTTTGGCAAAAGAAGGCACTATCCTTGAAGCAAAAATAAAAGTTGGCAGACCATTGAAAGTTATGCTTGCTATTTTAGCCTTGGATATAGATGAAGGTTTTGAAGCACTAGGTTTACCATTGCAATTAGAATATAAATTAGATGGCTTTAGAGTTACAATACACAGGAAAGGAAATGAAATAAAATTATTCACAAGAAAACTGGAAGAAGTTTCAAAACAATTCCCTGATGTTATAGAAGCAGTAAAAAAATATGTTAAAGGCGATGATTTTATACTCGACGGGGAAGTTGTTGCTTTTGATCATAAATCAGGAAAATACCTGCCATTTCAGGTTATATCCCAAAGAATTAGGAGAAAATATGATATCCTAGAGTCAGTAAAGAAATTTCCCGTAGAATTAAATCTATTTGATATTCTTTATTACGAAGGAAAAAATTATATGGATTCTGCTTTTAAAGAAAGAAGAGAGCTTCTGACTAAAATCATTAATGAAAAGCCAGGCATTATAAAATTAACAAGTCATTTAGTTACTGATGATTTAACAAAAGCCAAAGAGTTTTATCACGATGCGTTAAGCAAGGGTTTGGAAGGTATTATGTTAAAAAACTTAAATTCTCCTTATAAGCCTGGAAGATATGTTAATGGATGGATGAAACTAAAGCCTGTTCTTGAGCCATTGGACTTGGTTATTGTAAGTGCAGAATATGGTGAAGGAAAAAGAGCATCTTGGCTGACTAGTTTCACAATTGCCTGCAATACTAAAGAAGGGCTAAAGGAAATTGGTAAGGTAAGCACAGGAGTCAAGGAAAAAGATTTTGAAGTTACCTATAGTTCTCTAACTAAATTATTAAAACCATTGATTATCTCACAGGAAGGCAAGGCTGTCAAATTAAAGCCTAAAATTATTATTGAAGTTGGCTATGAAGAAATACAAATTTCAAAAAATTATGATTCAGGATTCGCTTTAAGATTTCCAAAATTCATGCGATTAAGAAATTTAGAGAAAAATATTAAAGATATTAACACTATTGAAGATGTAAAAAGAATTTATGATCAACAAAAAGGAAAAAATAATTAAATTTATTTTTGAAAACTATTCTTTTGAGTATAACAATCTTTATAAACTGTTGTTGATACTATCACCACATAGTTTATATCATTAATTGGTAAATACTAACAATTTTTCAAACGGGTAAAAAAAGGGTGTAACCTGAGGAGGAAGGCATTATGATTGTTAAAGAGGAATTTTTAAACAAATTAAGGCAGTTTTTTGCATTGAATCTATATGAAGTTAGGATCTGGACTGCTCTGTTATCCAGAGGCATAAGCACAGCAGGTGAATTATCTGATATTGGTAATGTTCCAAGATCTAGATCCTATGATGTTTTAGAAAGCCTGGAAAAGAAAGGCTTTGTTGTTATGAAGCTTGGTAAGCCTATTAAATATGTTGCAGTTGAGCCAAAAGAAGTTGTTGAAAGAGTTAAAAAATTAATAAATGAAGACGCAAAAGAAAGGCAGAAGAAACTGGATGAATTAAGAAACAATGATGTATTAAAAGAATTAAACCAACTGCATAAGCAAGGCATTGAATTTGTTGAGCCTTCAGATCTGTCTGGTGCAATAAGGGGAAGACACAATTTATATGCTCATTTAGAGTATATGATAAAAAATGCAGAAAAAAATGTTACTATAATGACGTCTAGCAAGGGTTTAATAAGAAAATTAGACGCATTAAAACCTGAGTTGGAAAAATTAAACAAGAAAGGTGTCAAGATAAGGATTGCTGCACCATTAACAAAAGAATGTGCAAACGCTGTTAAAGAGTTAAGCAAAATAGCAGAGATCAAGCACTCAAACAAGCTAAATGCAAGATTTTGTATTGTCGACAGCAAAGATGTGATGTTTATGGCAATGGATGATGAATCAGTTCACCCTAGCTATGATATTGGTGTCTGGATTAATACCCCTTATTTTGCAACTGCTTTAGAGAGCTTATTTAGTAACACTTGGAAAGATATGGAAGACTCAAGCAAAACCGTGGAGAAATAAATGGCGCTAACTCCCGGGATAATTTCTAATAGTGGGGTATCAGCTATTTTTGTGGTATTATTTTTCATTTTCTAAATTTTTTAATTTCTTCAATTGCAAAGCTGATTAATTCTGGGGTTATAAATAGTGTTGAATTTTTATGTAAATTTTTTAATATTCCTATTGTTGTATTCTTATCTATAATCTTTTCCCTGAAGCCCCTCATTATTATTCCAACTGTTCCAACAGGTCTTATTCCTAATTCAAACGCTGTTTCTCTTGCGTCTAAATCATCTGTCAGCAATAAAGGAATATCCAATGATTTACATAGCCAAATAACAGAAGATTCTCCAAAATCAAGATCGTATTTTTTAGCTATTAAAATAATCTGATCATTATTAACATCTTTAACTTCAAATTGTTTTGGTAAATCTAAGATTTTGTATCTGATTAACTCATCTTTTATAAGATTAGAAATGAATATTTTCGAAAACATCTTGAGCAAAGAAATCCTATTAATCTCATATAAATGTAAAACAGGACTCGTATCAGAACAGGCATTATTTACCATAAAGTCCCCACTCTATATCCTCCTTCACTGCTTTTTCCAATCGTTGTATTTTAAGTTTATTAATTAGGTTGCGAACAGCATCTCTAATAAGCTCTGATTTGTTTGCATACCATCCTTCCTGGATTAATCCCTCTGCTTCTAATATCAAGCGTTTAGTAAGCTTTGCAGGAACCATCTCCATTTTATCAGTTTTGATCTTCATAAGAGTATTACCCGGGTATTACTATTTAAATATTTCTATTTTAATCCAAATAAAAAACTATAATAATCTATCCTTTTCATTATTTTTATGGAAACAGTTAAACACATAGAAATTAAGGAAGGAATCACAGCTAAAGAATTAGTTAAAGAAATGCAAAAATGTGGCGTTATAGGTGCAGGCAGAATTGGCAAAGCCGCTGAAATCTTTGAAGAAATGTTAAATAATAAATGTAAAATCTTCTTGGGTTTAGCAGGTGCAATGGTTCCTGGTGGTATGAGAAATATCCTAAAAGATTTAATTTTAGATGGTTACATAGATGTTTTAGTTACAACGGGCGCTAACTTAACTCACGATCTAGCAGAATCATTAAACTTCCCACATATAAAAGGTGAAAGCAATGTAGATGATTCCAAATTAAATAAAAAAGGTCTTGACAGAGTATTTGATTCTTATTTGCAAAACAAGGCATATCAGAAAATGGAAGATTTATTTAACGAGCATTTATCAGAAATAGAAGGGAAAAGATTGTCAGGCTCACAATTTTTAAAATTATTGGGTTCTTGGATTAAGGATAAAAACAGTATCTTAAGGGTTTGTTATGAAAAAAACATTCCGATATTTTCCCCAGCATTAATAGATTCAGGTATTGGTCTAATGTTATGGGGGTTATTAGCAAAAGGAAAAAAATTTGATATTTTAATGTTTGATGATTTAAAAGAGATAATGGATTTAGTTTGGGAAAGCAAAAAAAATGGTGTTTTCTATATAGGCGGCGGAGTTCCTAAAAATTTTATACAGCAGGCAATGCAGTTCTCTCCAAATATGTCCGATTATGGCATACAAATTACAATGGATAGGGTTGAATGGGGTGGAAGCTCAGGAGCAGAATTAAAAGAGGGAATTTCCTGGGGTAAAATGAAACCAAAAGGAAAATTTGTTGATATAAAATGTGATGCAACTATTGCTTTGCCTTTAATTTATTCTTATCTAAAAGGGATTAAAAGAAAATAAGTTAATAATTAAATGTCCTCGGCTCTGTAAGCCTGCGGTCTTTTGAAAGTAACTATAAGCCTGATTTATTGTTTGCAAAAAATTTAGAAGTGATTTGATAAATTATTCTTTATTATAAAATCCAGTCCATTTTAATTTAACAGGATTTCTTCCTAATTTTATTGAATTCTTTCTGCATTTAGAAGAACAAAAATATAATATTTTGCCTACTTTTGAAACATACATTGTCCCTGTTCCGGGCTCCAGTGTTTTATTGCAAAAGCTGCATTTACTCATTTGCAGTCCCCTTTCTTGTTTGGTTTAATTTTCTTGCTTCAATTTCAGTTTCTCTTAACATTAACATATCACCTTCTCTTATAGGCCCTTTAACATTTCTTCTTATTATCTTGCCTTCATCTCTTCCACCTAAAATCCTTGCTCTTATCTGTGTTACTTCCCCCCTGACACCAGTCCTGCCAATTATTTCTTCAACTTTGGCTGGAACTGCCTCTGTGAAAATAGATCTTCCAGTTTCTTCTTTCTTTACGAATTTCTGCTCTTGTTTTTGTTGAGGTTGCATTTTATTTCTCTAGTTGTAATAATTTAGCTACACTTTTAATTGCTTCTTTAGCCTCGCCTTCATTTACAATAGCTACTGCAGTAGTTGCAACAGATAATCCGGCAGCTGTTCCCAATTCTTCCCTAGTCCCAATCTTGACAAATGGGATATTCTTCTCTTTAGCTAATGGTTCTAAATGCATTACAATCTCTGGAGGATTAGTATTCTCTGCTATAAGAACTAATTTTGCTATACCCCTTTCAATTACCTTAGTAACCTCATTAGCGCCCTTTTTAATCTTGCCAGTATTTCTTGCAATTTCAACAGCTTCCAAAGCCTTTTCTGATAATTCTTTTGATGTCATCTTTAAACCTCCCATATAATCATCGGTTTAATTATACTCTAAAAATTCATTTTAAAAGCTTTGCTATTTTTCGCAATAACGGATGATGATTCTTAAGCCCAATACAAGGTGATAGCAAACCTTCTTGTTTATAAATACATTCCCTTTCTGGGATATACATGAATCCAATATTAACAAAATCAAAGTATATTTTAGGTCTCGAATGTCCTAAGCACCTATGGATTATCTTTAATCAGCCCGAGAAGATTAGGAAAGTAACATTAGCAGAAGAGTTTAAGTTTAGGGAAGGAGATAAGGTTGGAGAACTTGCTAAAACTTTGTTTTCTGATGGAATAGCTCTTCCAGTGAAAGATTATCAAAAAAACCTACAACAAACCAAAGAATCAATGAAGAAAGAAAAGCCTTTGTTTGAGGCAGGCTTTGAATTTGGCAATTGCTTCTCAAGAGCTGATATTCTTGTGCCTGTTGGAAAAGAGTGGGATATAATTGAAGTTAAATCTGGAACTGGGGTAAAAGATATTAATGTTCATGATGTTTCTTTTCAGAAATATATCTATGAAGCAAATGGATTAAAGATAAGAAAATGTTTTTTGATGCACTTAAATAAAGAATACTTTAGAAAGCAAAAATTAGATGCTAAAAAGCTTCTTGTAAAAGAGGATATTACTTCTCAGGTCAATGCAATAAAAGACATTAAAGAAAGAATTGATAAAATGTTTAAAATAATTAATTCAGAAAAACCACCCAAGCCAGGTATTTTAATTGATAAACTAATAAAAGAAGGCAATCACGACTGCTTTACTGAAAATTGTATTGATGATTTGCCAGAAAATCATGTCTTTTGTTTATATCGTGGCGGAAAATTATCCTGCGAATTATTTGAAAACGGAATAATACGCATAAAAGACATTCCGCAACACGTTAAATTAAATGGAAAGCAAGATATACAAAGAGAATGTGAAGTTAATAAGAAAGTTTACATTGATAAAGAAGGAATAAAGCAGTTTCTTGCAGCGTTGAAATACCCTCTTTATTATCTTGATTTTGAAACCTTTTCAACAGCAATACCAATGTTTGATGGCCTAAAAGCTTATTCACAAGTTCCTTTCCAGTTTAGTTTGCATATTGTTAAAAAAGAAAGCAGTAAGCCAAAACATTACGCTTTTTTGTATAATGGAAATAACGATCCTCGACAAGAGTTTGTTGTTTCATTAAAGAAGTTGATTGGGGATAAAGGAACGGTTTTAGTGTATAATCAAAGCTTTGAAATTGGAAGATTAAAGGAATTAGCAGAATATTTTCCAGAAAACAAGAAATGGATTGAAAATGTTTTAAAAAGAATTGTGGATTTGCTGGTTCCATTCAGGGAATTTAGCTATTATAATCCAAAACAGCAGGGTAGTGCTTCTATCAAAGATGTTCTTCCTGCAATAATTGAAAAAAGTTACAAAGGAATGGAAATTGGAGACGGAGGAACAGCTTCTGCCGAATTCTTCAAAATGACTTATGAAGAGTGTTCAGAAGAAGAGAAAAAGAATATCCGGGATAATTTGTTAAAATACTGTGAATTAGATACATTGGCAGAAGTTATGATTGTTGAGAAATTGAGAGAGTTAGTTTAATTTAATCGGACATTTTATTACAATCATTTTTTCAAATTGTCAGGGTAATAAGAAACAAAATCTCCAGCAGACATTTGTAAATGTTTAAATCCTCTTGGGAAAATTTTTAAGTATTTCTCTGTAAGTGTGTCAATCACTCAGTATCCGCCTTAATAAATCTTAACTATTAACCAATATCTCAACATCTTTGCCAAATATAGCCTTTATATCTTCAAATATTTTTTCTTTTAAGAACACTCTTTTAGGAACCTTAACCTTACTTAAATGTGTTTCCATCTCCTCTAATTTGCAGTTAACTATCTTTCCTAAGCCGCCTTCTTTGTTTATTTCCGCCCTATGAACCTCTTTTTCTTTAAGATCTATATCTTTGGTTATGAAAGCAATATTATCCAATAAAATTATTTCACCATATTTATCGCCATACTTAACTCTTATCTTTGCTCTTTCTAATTCATACCCTCTTCTTCTCTGCACATATTCAACTAAAGTTCTTATAAATCCGCCAGCCTCAATACTCATCTTCTGTATCTCTTGTTTTAATATTTTCCCATCTTCAAAATCCTTCTTAGTTTTAAATATGTTCTTTAAAATATCCAAATATTTCTCAGGAATCTTGTTTGTTTTAACTAAATTAGCTTCAAAATCTTTTATTAACTTTTCATTGCTGCTTTCCTTCCCTTCTAATCTCAAAACATCCTTGGTTACAGAAATTGCTCCTTCATACATTTCCTCTATTCTCTTAACCTCAGATCTTTTTTCTATTTCACTGAATAATTTTTTCAATCTTGCAAAATAATCCCCTATATCTTTCAGGAACTGGTCTATATCTTTTCCAGAAACTTCTTTTATTTTCCCATGTTCAAAATCTTTATAGTATTTTCTTATCCTTTCTAATGTGTCAACATATTTCTTCTCTAGTAATCTTTCCTTTTTAACAAATATCTCATCCATTAAATTAACTGTTTCTTTAGGTGTTGGGGGTGGAATTCCGTATAACATCAAAGCAGCCTGTGTAGGATTTAATGCAGCATAATACAAATCCTCAGATAAAATGCTTAGCATTCTCGCCCTTACTCTTTCTAATAATTTTTCTCCAATTTCCATCTGCATATCAATTGCTTCTTGTGATGGTCTTATTCTTCCCATCTCTAACAATAATTTCCAAGGCATGAATACCCCTCTGTCAAATAAAGGAACCCCGTCTCTTAAAAATGTGTAAATAACAGGATTTGCCTCTTTAACACTCTCCCAGAAATCCGTTAATATATAAACCTGAACATGAAAGCTTTTTTTAACCCCTGTAACCATGCTAGCTTCCGCACCCATTGATCTGATTATTCCACCTAATCTGTCTTTCAATTCAATTCTTGGCATTTTCTTTACATCTGTATCATCCACAACAACATACACATCTATATCCCCGGATTTTTCATTCCTGAATAAAGAGCCAGCTGCAACATAGCTTACTATATATTTATCAAATCTTTGCAGCACCATATTTTTATGTAATTCTGAAATTTTTAATGCCGCTAATAAATCTTTAGGGTCATAAACCGGAGCAGATATTGCAATATCTCTCAAAACTTCATATTTAGCATCAAAACAGTCTTCTCTCAACTCACTTAATAATTTTATCTCAGGCTTTAAATTCTTATTAATTTCCTCAGCAGATTTTATTATTACTTTTGTTAGTTTGTCTTTTAATTCTAATTTAGACATCGTAGTAGAATCTGTATCATCCACAGCAACTAAAACATTAATATCATCTTTGTTAACTTCAGGAGGTTTCTCTTCCCCGGGCAATGGCTTTTGCGGTAAAGGTGGGGGCAATAATGTTATACCTAAAATATATTTGTCAAATTTCTTTAAAATAGAATCCTTAAATTTATATAATTCATCTTTTAATTTTTCTAGTTTCTTTTTAACATCATCAGGGATCTTTAAATCCTTCAAATCTTGTGGCATATTTGGCATTCCTTGCAAGTTAGGTAAATCAGGAATCTTAGGCAAATTTGGTATTCCCTGGTTGTTATCTTTCTTTTCTTCTTTCTTTTTGTAATTATTTGCCATTTTAATTTTAATTTTAGATACTATTTAAAGCTTTTTACATCTTGGAAAATTTTATAAATCAGGTTTTTAGCCTTAATCCTGTGGGCCCATAGTCTAGTGGTATGACATCACCCTTACAAGGTGAAGGTCGCAGGTTCGAATCCCGCTGGGCCCACTTGATTTTCGATAGTTCATCATCTTTAAAAAGGGTTCAAAATTGATAATTTTTATGAAAGATATTGATGATCATTTTCTTGAAGAAGAAGATTCTGAAGAAGAAAGATTTCAGGAAACAGTTACAGGCTCAGGTTTAAGAAGAAAATTAAAACCAAAATCTCCTTTTTTAGCCTGGGCAATGATACAATCAGGGAGAAAACAAGGTGGAGATTTAAGCGAGAAGCTTAAAGAACCAAAGATTGATGCAAAGTTAGATGAAGCAATATCTCAATTGATCCATCAATATGGTCCAAAAAGAACTTATGAAGCTCTTCAATATCTAGTTGATAAAGAAGAATTATCTGATTTAGAAAATCCAGTATTTGAGCAACTTCAAGGTTACTTAAGGAAAAAAGGTATCACTTTAGTATTGCTTCCTTATGTTTCTAGAGAAGGTCATGCGTAATCCAAAAGCTTTATAATTTCTGTTTTTGATTTCTTATTCCAGTTATGCGCTGGTAGTTTAGCCTGGTAGAATATGGCCTTGCCAAAGTAAAATGCAAAGAGGCTATGGCCCGAGTTCAAATCTCGGCCAGCGCATTTATTATTCTAAATCACAATAATTATTTTAAATAGAGGAATAACATAACTTTCATGATAAAAATAAATCAAAAAATTGATGATATGGAATTTGAAGCCTTCCAGAATAATGAGATTAAAAAACTAAAATTTTCAGACTATAATGGCAAATGGTTAATTTTATTGTTTTATCCGGCAGATTTCACTTTTATTTGCCCTACAGAATTACTTTCAATGGCAAACTTACATGAAGAATTCAAAAAACTAAATGCAGAAATATTAAGCATAAGCACAGATACTGTTTTTGCCCACAAATCCTGGCATGATAATTCCCCTTCAATTAAAGAAATAAAATACCCTATGGCCGCAGATCCAACAGGTAAATTATGCAAATATTTTGGAACTTATGTTGATGAAGAAGGATTGTCTTTAAGAGGAACCTTCATAATTGATCCTGATGGAAATCTGAAAGCCTATGAATTGCACGATAACAGCATAGGGAGAAATGCAGAGGAAATATTAAGAAAACTACAGGCAGCGATTCACGTAAAAAATAATAAAGGTGAAGTTTGTCCTGCAAGCTGGAAGCCGGGAAAATCAACTCTAAAACCAAATTTAGATCTAGTTGGTAAGATTTAATACAAATCCTTAACATCACTGATTAAATCTCTTAATATTTTAGCGCCAATCTGTGGATGCCAGAAACTCAAAAATTGTGTGGATTCAACTTCAATTACGATTTTATTTGACGGAAATAATTTTCTTTTAGGCCCATGTGCTAATGAGCCATCATGAACTGCTTCTAATGTTATTTGAGGTATTCCAACCCTTAACAATGCATTTTCTGTAGCAGTAATAAAATTATGTGGATTAAAATTTCTTCTTAAATCTTCAACTAAAACAGGAGAAGCATATTTCTTTAATTTTTCTATGTCCTTTTCAATTGTTTTCCTTTTTGTCACTCCCATTTTATCCAGACTAAAGCCTCCATTATTCATTAAGATATCCAAAATAAATCTTCTCGTCTCTGATAGTATTGCTTGTTTATAATCCTTCTCAACAGATTGTAAAAAATAATAATACTTGCTGTTTAATTTTGTTATGATCTCATTAACTTTATTTTTTAATTTCTCATCACCAAATAATATTATATCCATGATGCTCGGCAGGGTTTTCAATCTATTAAAAGCCCTATGAACTAATATTATTACTTTTCCGGTTTCAACTTCAGACCAGAAATTCTGATATATTCTCAATCTCATGTCATAATCCCCCTCAGAAGAAGCAACAAAAGCATATTTCTTTGTAAACTCATGGATTTTTTCCTGATCAACTCCTGATTCAAATACTTTATAATTATCCAACGCTGATTTTAATTTGGGGATATCTCTGTTAAAATCAATTCCAAGTAATCTATCTCTTGAAATATTTGCTATTATTAATTTGCCATCGATTTCCTTCCATAAATAACTCCCTAAAGTATCAGAATACTCATCCCGTGCAACCGGACTAAGTATAGATGGCCCAGAATGGGGCGTTACAATTACTAAATTTTCTGATTTCTTCGTATAAACAGAATAGCCCTTCTTAAAGTCTAAATTCATTATCCCAGCCTTAATAAAAACTTATATAAACCTTATCTTATTATTATTAACATGGAAATTAAATTCAAGTCTAAATTCATAGAAAAATTCTCTAAAATAACAGATTTTGAAAAATTTAAAGAGTTTAGCCTGAAATATCCAAGAAAAGCCATAAGAGTTAATACAATTAAAATAACATCAGAAGATTTAATTGAAAGATTAAAATTACAAAATTTCAGTTTAGAAGAGGTTCCATGGTCTAAGGATTCTTATTTTATCAAGCATTTGGAAAGAAAACCAGTAGGAAACACTCTAGAGCATTTTTTAGGCTATTACTATGTTCAAGACTCAGCTTCTTTAATTCCTTCTATAGTTTTAGATCCCAAAAAAGAAGATTTAGTCCTGGATTTATGTGCTTCTCCGGGATCAAAAACAACTCAAATAGCTGCTTTGATGGAAAATGAAGGTCTTATATTAGCAAATGATATATTAGGTAACAGGATTAAGCCATTAAAAAATAACTTGCAAAGATGTGCTGTTAAGAATTGTATTATAACTCTAATGTCCGGCCAAAGTATTAAAGGCAAATTTGATAAAATTTTATTAGACGCTCCATGCTCAGGAACAGGTGCAATAAGAAAATCTCCTGAAACTGTTTTTATGTGGAATGATAACATGATAAAAAGATTTGCAAAAGTTCAAAAATCTTTGATTATAAGTGCCTTTGATTCCTTAAATGAAAATGGAACCTTAGTTTACTCTACGTGTTCTATAGATATGGATGAAAATGAAAAAGTAATAGAATTCTTACTAGAAAAGAGAAATGCCAAAATTGAAAATATTGATTTAAACCTAAACAGAAGTGAAGTTTTATCGGATAACTCTGAAGTTAAAAAATGTTTAAGAATCTGGCCGCAGGATAATGATACAGAAGGGTTTTTTATAGCTAAGATTAGAAGATTATAAATAGTATAAGATTCAATACAATTAATTCCTGCCAATTATCACGTTAAACATCTCTGTCATTTTAAAGCCTCTGCTGAATCAGTATTTCTGTTTCGTAATTATAGAAATCTATATAATACCGTTTTATTTATTAAAAAACATGGATTTAAAAAAAATACTAAATAGAATAAAGCCAGATAAAGAAGAACAGCGTAACATGCTTAAGTTAGTTAGGGTGGTATTGCATAAAATCAATATTAAAGACGCAGTTGTAAGTTTGGGCGGATCTGGTGCAAAAGATACATGGATAAAAGGCAGTCACGATATTGATATCTATGTAAGGTTTAACTATAATAAATTTAAAGATAATCATCAGGAAATCTCCTCTTTATTGGGGAAAGCCTTAAGAAAAAAATTTAATGAAATTATGAAATTGCACGGCTCAAGGGATTATTATCAGATAAAATATAAGAATTTTACTATAGAAGTTATTCCTATCTTGGATATTCATGATCCGGAGCAGGCTAAAAACATTACTGACATTTCAAAATTGCACGTTGATTATGTTTTAAAGCACTCAAGGTTTTCTAATGATGTGCGTTTGGCTAAAGCATTTTCAAAAGCAAATAATATTTATGGTGCTGAATCTTATATTAGCGGCTTCTCTGGTTATTTATTGGAATTATTGGTTATTCATTATAAAGGCTTTATGAACTTAATAAGGAATGCAGCAAAATGGAAAGATCAAACTATTATTGGTAATAAAGAAGATGTTAAAGATTTAAATGAATCTAAGCTTTAGATCCAGTTCAAAAATCAAGAAACGCCGCCGCCGCATTATCTCAGGAAAGGTATGAAGAATTTATTAAAGTTTGTAATGAGTTTTTAAGAAACCCATCAGATAAATTTTTTGAAATAAAAGAAAAAAAGATTCCAAAGAAAGCTATTGTGATTAATTTTGAAAGCTTGCACGAAAAGAAAGATGTGGCAGGAGCTAAATTCATTAAAGCGTTTAGGTTTATTCATGTTAAATTGGAATTAGAAGGCTATAAAATTTTAAATAATGGCTGGAAATGGGATGAAGAAAAAGGTTGTTATTGGTTTTTGTTAAAAGAAAATAAATTAGAGCCATTAATTAAAGTCAGCGGTCCTCCAGTAAAGTTTACGAAAGATTTAGAAAGATTTAAAGAGAAACACAAGGAAGTGTTCATAGCTAAAGGCAGAAGTTTTGCCTTCATTAAAAGGGAATACTTAAATGCAAATGAATTTTTAAAATCATTATTTAAACTATCAAATGTCAAGGATAATTTAAGTAGTATTAAACTATCCAAACTCTCTCTATTTGGAAGGAATACGAGCCCATAGGAACACTTCTGGCATTGGGACATAAAATGAAACAGAATAGACTTGTATTTATTGATTTTGGAAATTTCTTGGTAGAAAGTCTTAAAAATATATACCCTATTATCTATTTCCATGGAATTAGGATTATCAAGAAGAGAGTTTTTAGAAAGAGCTAAAACAGGTTTAAAGTTAATATTATTACCGCCTATTTTTACTGGGTTGGCTAGTTTGGTTTTTGGAGATGAAGATTATTTAGCTAAACTCCCACCTTTAAACGAAAGAAAAGTAACTGAAGAATTAATACAAGAAATATTAAATGTTGGTTCTGTAAAAGGAATTTTAGAAAAATATGGAAATGAAGAGAATATATTTTATGTTGAATTTACTCCAGATGGAAGAAATAATTTAGATGAATTAGTAAGAAACGAGCCTGAGAAGTGGGATGGAAGTTATGTGCTGATATCTGAAAATAATTTTTTAGTTACAAAAGATACATCCTCTTCCTTAAAAGAGGCTATATCAATCTTATTTTTGTCGCACAAAAAGAAAAGGATTAAGTTTATCTTTTATAATCTACAAGGGGATAAGGGTTTAGAACTAAAAACTAAGTATATCGTTAATAATAACCACTCCCTTCATTATGCATTCAAAATGTTTTTTGAGGCAAACAATTCAAATGATGCAAATATGCCTGCAAGATTACTTTATACAAGTTCAGGCAAGATGCTCGATGGGGGTCAAGGTGGAGCTAAAAGGAATAAAGACATATGGGCTGGTTTTAATAATGATGCTATTTGGATTGAACATTGGCTTTATGGAAAATGGCAAACGAACGATGCAGGAGAAAAAGTAATTATAAGATATAATTTCACAGGAAAAATAAAAGAAGTGAAGAGGTAAATAATTTATGAAAAAAAAGGGAAGTTTAATTTTTGTATTGTTCTTAGTAATAAGTATCTTATTTAGTATCGTGGTTTTTGGTAGTCTAGTAGAAAAAGAATTAGAAAATGATGCTAGAGCTGTAACAGAAGGTGATACTATTAAGGATACCCCAACACAAACGTCTGCAACTAATGTTAAATCTTTTCAAACAAAAGAGTTCCTAACAAGCAATGCAGGAGACGTATTTTATGACAAGAATACAAAGGAATTTTCAGTAAAAAATGCCGATATGTTGGTTTTAAAAGATTTAGATGCTGAACAACTTAAGGATGCAAAGTTAAGGAATAGGGCTTTGTATGTTTCTAATGCAGGTGCAGTCCACATAAAAAATCCTTTTCCGATAGACTTAGATGAGATAGGACCTTCTACTTTTTATTTTGAAGGCAACAACTTAAGAGCAATGGAAATTACATTTCCTAAAGAGAAAACCTACAATTTAAACAATCCTTTGAATCATGATTCCTCAGATTTTTTTGATATTGAACATATGTTAGATAGTGATAAAGATGGAATAATAGATGAAGTAGAAAAGTTAAGAAATTTAAATCCATTTTCAAAAGATACAGATGGTGATGGGATAGAAGACAGTATAGAATTATTAAAGGCTTTAACATCACCAACAGAAAAGGTAAGTGATTTATTAAATGGAGTAAAAACAAAATTTTCTTCAGATAGGGATATTTTA
>JAHFIJ010000029.1 GCA_023246445.1 Candidatus Woesearchaeota archaeon | reverse complement strand
GAGGGTTTAAGACATAAAACTAATAAAGAAGCGTCTTCATGCAGACTGTAAAAACCTTTTGTTAATCTTTTAATCTTTCCTTTTAGAAGAAGATTTCTTATTAACTGTTTATGGTATTGCGAGGAGGCTTTATTCTTTTTGACTATTCTTTGGATAGAAGAGGAATTTACTATAGGGCTTTTTTTAAATAATATTTCTATATCCTTCAAGTATTTTTCTTTTCCCATTCTAAATCCACCTTTGGATATAATTAAACATGTCTTCTACAGTTGGAACTACGCCCTCCAATATAAGAACCTTTAATTCTTTTGGATCTATTGGTGGTTTAAATTTGTTAATTAGTTTTTTTAAATCATTTTTTACAGCTTTATTGTTTTTAATGTGTCTTAATAAAAAGAAAATATCATATATATCCCTGATTTTTCTTCTATTGAGATAAGCATTTACTTTACCTTTAATTAATTCTTCTGGCGTCAAAGTATAAACTACTATTAAGTTAGAGTCTACAGTAAGGTATTCCTTTAATGTTCCTTTTATAATTCTGAATGTTGATTCAAATCTGACTATTGTTGAATTTAATTTTAGATTTGAGTAGACACTATTTTCTCCAATCTTTTTTTTAAGTATGATAAAGCCTCTTTTTTCTAAACTTATAAAGAAAAGGTTTATTCTACTCATATCTTTTGGCAGGAAAGCATCTACATCTTCTGAAAATCTGTTACCATTATAACATCGCCAGATAGCTGTTCCGCCGTGCAAGACAGCATCGTTGTTAAAAACGTTAAATAGCTCTTCAACTATTAAATCCTGGGCTTGGGCTATATCTTTATGCCCTTTCTTTTTTAGTTTTAATATTAAAGGTATCATTTTAAGGATAAACCAAAGTTACTAATATATATAACTTTCGTTGATTTATAAATATTTCGGTTTTGTGAAGGTTTAGTCAGTCAGAGTGAGAAAACAGATTTAGTTAAATAGTTTAAGGATGGAAAGGCCATTGAGAAGAAATAGCTTTTCCTTTCAAATCTTACTAAAAATAAATTTTCTAATTGTTTATAATTATCAAATTTGATAATCATATGATATTAAAATAAGATAAACATATGATTAATGGTTTTAGCTTAGTAAAATGGCTAAAATAGGATCTACTAGTGTAATGGAAAGATTTATAAACATCTGGAAACATAAGCTTCCATATGGAAATAAAAATGACCATCTTAAAGCCCCTCTTTGAAAATCCAGAAAGAAACTTCCATATCAGGGAATTAAGTAGGATTCTAGGAATCAATCATACAACTATTAGAAAATATCTTAATGACCTTACTAAAGACGGTATACTTGAAAAAAGAAAGGAAAGGTCGAATGTGTTATACAAATCAAAGCTTACAAGAAAATATCTAAACTTAAAACTATATTATAACCTCGAAAAAATAAGAATTTCAAATATAATCCCTGATTTAGAAAAAATATATGATTATCCAACCATAATCCTATTTGGGAGCTACTCAAAAGCTTTAGACGATGGAAAGAGCGATCTGGATCTATGTGTAATATCAAATACAAATAAAGAATTTAATACTGAACATTATGAAAAAAAGACAGGTAGAAAGATTAGCATCCATCATTTCACTAAAAGCGGTTTTGAAGAAGCTAAAATAAAAAATCCTGAACTGATAAACAGCATTTGTAATGGTATCGTATTGGCCGGGGAGTTAGAGATATTATGACGAGCTTTGAAGAGTCAATAACTGAAGGTTATGTAAAGAAAATCCCAATAAACAAAATCAGAACAAAAAGTTTGATCAAATCATCAGAACAAGCCATAAAAACCGCTAAAGAAATCCAATTAAAAATAGAATCGGCAAAAAGCGTATTAAGAGAGTTATATGAAGGTTTAAGAGAATATTGTGAGGCAATTGGATATTTAAAGGGTTATAAGTTTTTATCACACGAAAGCATAACTTATTTCTTACGAGATATTTTAGCAGAAGAAAAAATCTCATCAAAATTTGAGAGATATAGAAAAATAAGAAATGGTATAAACTACTACGGGAATGAAATCTCTATTGAAACTGTAAAAGAAGCATTAAATGATATTCCACAGATTATAATTGATTTAAACAAATACCTAAAAGAAGTTATTCTTGAAAAAGAATTTAATGAAAAAACTGTCAAAGAATAAAGAATCTCAAAAAACAGAAGCTGAAAGCGAGGATGTTAAATCAGAACATTTAAAATGCATAAAATAGGTATAAACTAGAATGGTAGTGACTCAATTATTAGTGAATGGGATTATAACGGGGGCAATATATGCATTAATGGCGGCTAGTTTCTCTTTAATATTTAATATAGTAAAATTCATGGATTTAAGCCCTGGAGCTGTTTTTGTTGTTTCAGCTTTTGCAGCTTATTTTTTTAATGTAACCTTAAAATTAAATTTTGGATTATCCTTCGTGTTAGCATTAATAATAGCTGGAATAACTGCAATTTTAATTAATTCATTGGTATACAGACCGTTAAGAAACAGAAAGGCAAGCACCTTTATTATTTTACTGGCTTCTTTTGGAGTGTTTTTGTTCATTACGGGGATTATATTATTATTGTTTGGGGCAGAAGTAAAAACTTTTGGTTTGCCTATTACAAAAGGATATGAATTTTTGGGTGCGATAATAACTAAAGTTCAGATTGTTTTAATTATTACCTCTTTAATTTTATTTTTATTGTTATATTTATTCATGAATCATTCAAAATTAGGAAAGGCGATGAGGGCAACATCAGATAATAAACAAATTGCTTCTACTTTGGGGATTAATGTTGAAAAAACCATAACAAAAACTTTTATTATAGCCGCAATATTAACTGGCGTAGCTGGAATCTTAGTTGCATTAGAACAGAATTTAGAGCATAGTATGGGTTTTGTTGTAATATTAAAAGGGTTGACTGCTAGTGTAATAGGTGGGATAGGAAATGTGCCTGCTGCTTTGATAGGTGGATTTTTAATTGGAATTGTTGAAAATTTAGGAATATGGTATCTGCCTTCAGGGTATAAGGATGCAATTGCTTTTATAGTTTTAATTATATTTTTATTATTCAGACCATCAGGAATTTTTGGGGTTAAAACAAGAGAAGAGGTATCAGGCTAAATGGCATTTGAAGCATATTTAGTTCATTTATTAATATTAATTGGAATTTATGCAATTTTATCAATAAGTTTAAATTTAGCAATGGGATTTACTGGATTATTAAACATAGGGCATGTTGCATTTTATGGTGTGGGGGCTTATACATCTGCATTATTAGCATTAAATTTTGGATTATCTTTTTGGTGGGGCTTATTAATTGGGTGTATAGTAGCAGGATTATTTGGCTTATTATTAGCGATACCAACTATAAGATTAAGAGGAGATTATTTAGCTATAGCAACTTTAGGATTTGCAATTATAGTTGAAAATGTATTTAGAAATTGGACGGGCTTAACAAGAGGACCTTTAGGATTACCCGGAATTCCAAAACCGCAATTATTTAATATAACTTTTTCAGGCAATTCTTATTTAATATTAGTATTAGCCTTTTTATTAATTGTTTATTTACTTACAAGACATATAGTTAAATCCCCTTATGGACGAGTTTTAAAATCAATAAGAGAGGACGAATTAGTAACTGCAAGCTTAGGAAAAAATGTTGTAAAATATAAAACCCAGGCTTTAATGATATCTGCTTTTTTTGCAGGAATAGCTGGAAGTTTGTATGCACATTATATAACATTTATTGACCCTTCAAGCTTTTCAATTTTGGAATCTATTTTGATAATATCTATGGTAATTGTTGGGGGGTTAGCATCTGTGGAAGGCTCAATAATAGGAGCAGCAATATTAATTTTATTGCCAGAGCCATTGAGATTTTTACCGTTACCTAGTTTTGCAATTGGTGCATTAAGACAGATGATATATGCTGGATTGCTAATTTTATTATTAATTAAAAGACCACAAGGGATTTCAGGAGAAGTAAAGGAGAATAAAAATGCTGCTGGAAATTAAAAATTTAGATAAAAGCTTTGATGGCATAAAAGCGGTAGATAACTGCAATTTCGGAGTAGAAGAAAATAAGATAGTGGCTTTGATAGGCCCGAATGGTGCTGGTAAAACTACAGTATTTAATTTAATTACTGGCTTAATAAAGGCAAATAAAGGACATATACATTTCAAGGGAGAACCAATAGATGATTTACTACCTTATCAGATAGCTCAAGAAGGAATAGCAAGAACTTTTCAATTGATAAGATTATTCCCAAAATTAAGTGTTATGGATAATCTGTTATTAGCTAAACATAAAGAAGCAGATAATTTATTTACTACTTTGTTTAAATTTAGATTTATTAAGCATGAAGAAAAAACAAATAAAGAAAGGTGTTTAGAATTTTTGAAAATTGTAGGGTTGGAAGATAAAAAGGATCATTTAGCAAAAAATTTAAGTTATGGGCAGCAAAAGTTATTGGAAATTGCAAGAGCATTAGCAACTGAATCTGGATTATTATTATTGGATGAACCTGTTGCGGGAGTAAATCCTGTAATGAGGGAGAAAATTAAAGATTGTATTTTAAAATTAAAGAAAGAAGGAAAAACAATTTTATTTATTGAGCATGATATGAAATTTGTAATGGGTTTAGCTGATAAAGTGATAGTGATGGATGGCGGACAAGAGATTGCTATAGGAACCCCAAAACAAATACAGAATAATCCTAAAGTGCTTGAAGCTTATTTGGGTAAGAAGGTGAAATTATGATTTTAAAAGTTGAACATTTGGAAGCAAGCTATGGATACTTAAAAATATTGCATGGAATAAATTTAGAAGTTAAGAAAGGAGATTTAGTTGCTATTGTTGGTCCGAATGGCTCTGGGAAATCTACCACAATAAAAACAATATTTGGATTAATAAAATCCCATCATGGGGATGTAATCTTCAAGGATAGACATATAACGAATAAAGAGCCGCATGAGATTGTAAGATATGGAATCTCTTATGTGCCGCAGGGAAGAATTGTATTTCAGACCATGACTGTTGAAGAAAATTTAGAAATGGGGGGGTTTACTGTTAAAGATAATAAAATTGTAAAACAAAGGATTAATGAGATTTATAAAGTTTTTCCAATATTAAAAGAAAAAAGAAATCAAATGGCTTCATTTTTATCAGGCGGGCAGCAGCAAATGCTGTCAATCGGGAGAGCATTAATGTTAAAGCCAGAATTGATATTGATGGATGAGCCAAGTTTAGGATTAGCACCAAAAACAATGCTTGAAATATTTAAAAATATTAAAGAAATTAATAAAAAAGGTGTTACTGTAATCTTAGTAGAGCAAAATGCACATATGGCCTTAGAAATTTGCAATAAAGCTTATGTATTAGTGCAGGGAAGAATCGCATTATATGGGGGGCCTGAATTGGTTAAGAGTGAAATTGTAAAAAATTTGTATTTGGGGCATTAAAAAATAAAGATACACGAAGAGAAATATTTGGAACCTGTAAACCTAATAAATTGCCAAACGAAGCGGAAAAAATACAAGCAAGAAGGATTGATATATATTTATGGTTCTGACAGGAATACTTTTTTTATTTTAAAATCTTTAGTTATTTCTGTAATAGCATTTAGAAATATCTTTTCGTGTTCTGGTGCGATTTCTATTAAACCCGGATTTAATAATTCCCCCCCATATTTTCTTAGTAGCCCATATTTTCCTTTTTTCCCTTTCAACAAATAGTGGAACATTACTTTTTCTTTTTTTTGCAATTTATTTAAAGAATAAGATATTTGCAGTTTAGGATTTAGGTCAAACTTTTTTGAAAAATAATCATTCGATATTAAACTTCTTCCATAAAACAGAATAGACTCCTTAGCAAAATTACCTTTATCAAAAAAAGAATAAAGATCGAATACATTTATGTGTATAGGAATATTTAATTGTTCCTGAAGCTGATTTTTTATTTCCTGTGCCTGATTTAATTGTTCTTTTAATGGGATTTTCTGAAAAACAACCGTTATATCTACATCGTTTGGCGTATCGCCTTCTATTACAGATGAACCAAATTGGATAATATCAAAAACATCTTTACTATAATTCAATTTTAACTTTTTTAGCCATAGTTTGTAAGTCATCTTTTATTACTCCTGCTAATTCTTTGGTCATAATCTGAGAATAACTTGCCTGATAAAATGGAAAATCTTTGTCAAGCAGATTATAAACTTCTGGGTAACTTTCTTTTGCAATTTGAAATCTTTTTGTATGGGAAGAGGGGGTCTTTCCTGTATTGATTAGGATAAATAAGTCGCTTAATGAAATCAAGGCTTTAAAATATAAAACAACAGCAGAATTATATCTCTCTTTTTTGAACTCATCTTCGGCTGCAGAAAAATATTCTTTAGCTGTTTTTTCTAAAATATCTTTTTTTTCATTTTGCATAGTCCTTATTAGAAAAATGAGTTTATAAACTTTTCTTACTTGGTAGAAAATAAGGGTTTTGAAAGTATAGTTTCTTATTAGGTAAGAAAAAATTGGGAAACTTTGTATATTTTCTTACTTGGTAGAAAACAACGGTTTTGAAAGCGTATTTTCTTATTAGGTAGAAAATAAGGAAAAATTTGATAATTGCAAAAAACTCTTTAATGCCAAAATTTTAGGTCTTCAAATAAAAAGGGTCAAACTTGAGATTAATTCCTATGGGGAACATTGTAAAACTAACTCTAAATTTGGCTTTGTGTGAAAATTAGCTGGTTTTGTATTATTTTATTTTTATCTCATATAATCCGGAACCTCTATGGGCTGTGCTTTCTTCATGTTTTCTTCTAATTCTTTAAAAGTTTTAATGTCTTTTTCATCTAAAGAAGGAATAATTTTTTCTAGGGCTTTTTCAAAGTGCTTCATTGTTATCTCTTTTGCTTCTATATCTTCCCTTAAGGCTATCATGGCTGCTTCACGACAAACTGCTTCTATATCTGCGCCCACATAACCATCTGTTTTTTCTGCTAAAATTTCTATCTTAACATCCTTGGTTAGGGGCATTTCTTTTGTATGAACTTTAAATATTTCTATCCTTGCTTTCTTTGCTGGAACTTTAGTTGCAACTATTTTATCAAATCTTCCCGGACGTATTAAAGCAGGATCCAATAGATCCGGTCTATTAGTAGAAGCTACGACAATAACATCCGATAATTCTTCCAAGCCATCCATTTCAGTTAATAAAGAATTAACAACTCTTTCAGTTACTTTACTCCCGAAGTCTGTTCCTCTTTTTGGGGCTATGGCATCTATTTCATCAAAGAATATAATTGTTGGAGCTGTTTGTCTTGCTCTTTGGAATATTTTTTTAATTGCTTTTTCTGCTTCACCAACAAATTTATCCATAATCTCTGCACCTTTAATAGAAATAAAGTTAGCTTCTGATTCTGTTGCAATTGCTTTTACCATTAAAGTTTTTCCTGTTCCCGGCGGTCCAAATAATAAAATTCCTTTAGTAGGCCTGATACCCATTTTTGTAAATACTTTTGGATTTTTCAAAGGCCATTCAATTGCTTCTTTCAATTCTTCTTTCAATTCTTCCATACCACCAACCCGCTCCCATTTAACATTTGGTTTCTCAACAAAAACTTCTCTTAAAGCTGATGGTCTAACTACTTTTAATGCTTCTTTGAAATCATTTTGGGCTATAACCAAACTTTCTAAAACTTCATTTGGTATTGGTTGATTTTCCTCCAGATTTATTTTTGGTATGATTTTTCTAATAACACTCATTGCAGCTTCTTTACATAACGCTGCTAAATCTGCCCCTACAAATCCATGAGTGATATCTGCTAACTGCTGCAATTTAACATCTTTAGTTAATGGCATGTTTCTTGTATGAATTTTTAAAATATTTAATCTTGCTTTTTTATTTGGAACACCAATCTGGATTTCCCTGTCAAATCTTCCTGGACGTCTTAATGCAGGATCAAGAGAGTTTGGTCTATTAGTAGCAGCGATTACAACAACTTTTCCTCTTGATTTTAATCCGTCCATCATTGATAACAATTGAGCAACCATTCTTTTTTCTACTTCTCCATAAGTTTCTTCTCTTTTAGGAGCGATTGCGTCTACTTCATCAATGAAGATTATAGATGGTGCATTTTTTTCTGCTTCATCAAATAAATCCCTTATCTTTTTTTCTGAATCTCCATAAAATCTCGATGTAAGCTCCGGACCATTTACTAATAAAAAGTTTGCATCTGATTCATTTGCAACTGCTTTAGCTATTAGAGTTTTTCCTGTTCCGGGTGGGCCATATAATAAAACTCCACGAGGCGGTTGGATTCCTAATCTTTCAAATAATTGCGGGTGTTTTAAAGGGAGCTCAATCATTTCCCTAACCTTTTTAACTTCATCAGTCAAGCCACCGATATCTTCATAGGTAACTTCAGGAATTTTTTCTTCTGTAACTTCAACAGCTTTTGGGTTTATATTTATTTCAGTTAATTCAGAAACAATTACTGGTTGTTTTGGGTTTGCATCAACAACAACAAATTTTAGACCACCGAATGCAAATGAGCCCATAAATCCCTGATTATAAAATTCAAATATGTCTTCAAAAGATGAGCCTGCCATTGTTCTTCTACGCCTTTGAGCCCCACCTAAAGAAACTATATCCCCTTTAACTAAGGCTCTCCCCAGTAAACCTCTTCTGAATAATCCGGGATCTGCTTGGATATAAACTCCCTCTTGTGCTGGAGCAAGTGTAATAGCTTTTGCTTCTTTAACTTCAGCTTTCCTTACAAAGACAGTTTCACCTATACCTGTTTTGGCATTTCTCCTCATGATACCATCCATTCTGATTACTTCTTCACCTAGATCTGTTGGATATGCTCTATCAACCAGAGCAACTGTTTTTCTTCCGCCTTCTATTTCAACTATATCCCCAGGCCTTACATTAATAATTCTCATTGTTTGAGTGTCTATTCTGACTACACCCTTATAGGCTTCTTCCTGTAGGGCTTCCATTACTTTTAGTTTTACTGAGGGTTCTGGCATTTTATTGCTCCTTTTCGTTGGCTTTAATAAGCTTTATTCTTCTTGAAAAGTAGATTGATAGTTTTCTTGGCTCTTCCAAATTTATATCTAAAATTTCATTTACTGCTCTTTGAAATTCCTCTTCGAATTCTATTATTTCCCTGGGGATTGAAATTGTATGGGAATTGCCTACTTTTCTTAATTTAACCTGGAATTTTTTATTTTTTAGCTCTTTAAATTCATTATATTCCTGTAAATCTCCTGGATGATACCATTCTTTATTACAGTTATTACATACCCATTTTCTTAATTTAAAATTGTCTTTAAGAGTAATTAATTTATCTGTTTTTAGGTTACAATTATTACATAATATTATATTTTCGAATATGTCTTCCATTTTGTGTATACTCTTGGTGTATACAACTAATATATAAAACTTATGAATTTAATATTTTATAATCAAGAAATCAATTTAAACCCCTGAAATATCTAATTTAAAAAGAGGCAATATGAAATTAAACAAACCATTTATTATCTGTGTT
>JAHFIJ010000011.1 GCA_023246445.1 Candidatus Woesearchaeota archaeon | reverse complement strand
TATAGAGGCTCAGAAATATAGAATCCCTAAAATCTGGACTGGAGATTTAGATTCTGAACTCGGTAAGGATTTATTAAGTTGTAATCAAAAAGGAAAGACTGCTTTTGTTATAACCCGAGTTGTAATGGATCAGAAATCCGGGAGAGAATTATCTGCAGGGAGATTATTTTCAGGAGTATTAACTGAAGGGGTGAATGTCTATTTGAATAATGCAAAGATGTATCAGAGAATTGCCCAAGTATTTTTGTATAAAGGCGTTAAACCAGAGAATGTGGGTGAAGTCGGTGCTGGAAATGTTTTGGCTTTAGGCGGGATTTCTGGATATGCTGGCGAAACAATTACATTAGAGCCCGAACAACCATTTGAGGAGTTAAAGCATATATTTGAGCCGGTGATTACAAAAGCGATTGAGCCTGCGAAACCACAAGATTTACCAAAGTTGGTTGAGGTTTTAAAGAAAGTTGGTAAAGAAGATCCATCTGTTAAGATTGAGATTAATGAAGAGACTGGTGAGAATTTAATTTCAGGCATGGGAGAACTGCATTTAGAAATTATTGAAAACAGGATCATAACTGAGAAGGGTTTGCAAATTAAAACAAGTGCGCCTATGGTAGTATATAGAGAAACAGTTACTAAAGTATCACCTGAAATTGAGGGAAAATCACCAAATAAACATAATAAATTCTATTTTACAGTTGAGCCTTTAGCTGAGAATATATATCAAGCAATAAAAGATGGAAAATTAATAGAAACCAAGGCTGGAAAGAAAGAATATCCTGACTGGAAAAAATTAGTTGATTTAGGAATGGAAACCAAAGAGGCAAGAAAAATTAAAAATGTTTACAATGGAAATGTGTTATTGGATAATACAAGAGGAATTGTTCATATAGGGGAGGTTATAGATTTAGTTATTGAAGGTTTTGAACAAGTTATACAGGCTGGACCATTAGCTAGAGAGCCATGCACAAAATTATTAGTAAGAATACATGACTTAAAATTACATGAGGATGCTATTCACAGAGGGCCTTCTCAAGTATTGCCTGCTGTAAGAGATGCATTAAGAGAGGCAATGCTGAAAGCTGGTGCTGTAATGTTTGAACCTGTGCAAGTTTTAATGATTGAATGTCCTGAAAGTTATTTGGGGGAAATGTCTAGATTAGTCCAGAATAAAAGAGGGCAATTACTGGATGTTAATGCTGAGGGTGGTGGCTTGGTTATTAAAGCTAAATTGCCTGTTGCTGAAATGATTGGATTAAGCTCTGATTTAAGGAGTGCAACTGAGGGAAGAGGAAATTTCTTTATTTCTGATCAGTTGTTTGAGAAATTGCCTGAGGCTTTGAAAGAGAAAACAGTAAAACAGATTAGATCCAGGAAAGGATTAAGTGTTGAAGAGAGTTTTGGTGGTAGTTAAATTAATTATTAAAGTGGTCTTTTGGATATTATTTTGTAGACTTATTCTAAGGTTTAAATTGGGGACGGAGAGATTTGAACTCCCATATGCCGGTTTCTTTATATTTCCTTTCGCCAACGTTTCTTTTTTAAAGAAAGATTGTCTGGAGCCGGCCAGTCTGCCAGGTTAGCCTACGTCCCCTTAAAGAAATAGATTTAAAAATTGGCTTATAAATGTTTTTATGTAAACCGGTTTATAGAAAAAAGAAAAAAAGAAAAAGTTTATTGACCGGGTTCTTTTGGTTGATCCGGTTGCTTGTGTTCTTCATCATAGCTTATCATTTTGTAATACCTCCGAAATTTTATAAGATAAAGAACTATTAAAACCTTTAAAAAGATAAGTTTCTTTAAGGATACTTAGGTTTAAGTATCTTCCAGGATACTTAATTTAAAATAAAAATGAAAAATAAAAAAACGAGGTTGTTTATAAGGATTAGTAGACTTAATAGAAAGTGGAATAATGAATTATTGGTTACTCTCTTTTTTAAACAGCAATTGAATTTTAATGCCTTGAAGAAGAATATTAAGGGCATAACTTCAAAAGTTTTGGCAAATAGGCTGAAAAAACTGGAGAAATATTCTTTTATCAAAAAAATAGAGGCACCACCTAAGATGATAAGGTGGTATTACAAATTGACAAAGAGAGGCGAAAAATTTGTGAAAAGTTTATTGGATGTTATTAATCATGGTTTAGGCGAAGAGAAGAAACAATAATAGTTATAAATCTAATTTACTTTTAATTTTGCATGAGATTAAAGGATCAGGAAGATGCATTAATTGAAGAGTTAAGATTCCAGGACATAAATGAGAGTATTTTGAAGGCTATTAAAAAAATTAAAAGACATTTATTTGTTTTTAAGGAAGATCTAAATGTGGCTTATGAAAATATTGCTTTGCCTTTAGATTATGGAAGCACAATATCACAGCCCTATACTGTTGCTTTAATGCTGCAAAATTTAGAATTAAGAAAAGGCTTGAGAGTTCTGGAAATAGGGACCGGAAGCGGATGGAATTCAGCTTTAATTGGATATTTAGTCGGAAGCAAAGGCGAAGTTTATACAACTGAGGTCATTGAAGAGATGGTTAAATTTTCCAAGAAGAATATTAAAAAAACTGGAATTAAAAACGTTAAAATATTTTATGGGGATATTTTAAGAAAAGATTTATTTAAAATTAAAAAATTTGACAGGATAATAATAACTGCGGCTGCTTATGAAATTCCTGAAAAATTAATTAAAATGCTTAAGAATAATGGAATTTTATTGTGTCCTGTCGGCAAAGAAGTCCAAAAATTAATTAAAGTAAAAAAGAAAGATGGGAAATTAATGAAATATAGTTTAGGAGATTTTATTTTTATAAGACTAAAAGAATAGTTTTAAATATATACCAGAATATACTTTTTTATGGAAAGACATCATTATTTTAAGATATTGAATTTAATATTATTCATTGGGGTTATAATTGCGTTATTAATATTTATGCAGCCAAGTAAAGAGGGATATGTAATTAAAGACCCTGATATAAAAGTAATTAAAGGCTCACAATTAGAAAATTTTCATAAGAGCGGGGATATTAGTGAGTTAAAAGAAGTTACTCAACTAAATTGCAATGAAATTATAGTTTGAAAAAACTATCTTCTATTGAATCGATTAAATGGCCTGGAATTATTTTTAAAATTGTTACTTCTTCCAAATTTTTTTCCTGATCTAAATTTTCTAAATGGTGCAGCAACAGGCAGAATTTCTAGTTCAGGCAAAATCTCTTTCTGTATATTCAATGAATGATCGCTGCGAACATTTCTGAAATTATCATGATCGTGAGGAGAAACCAAACTAATTGCTATGCCTTCTTTTCCAGCTCTTGCAGTTCTTCCTATTCTGTGGATATAGTCTGTGCTGTTTCTTGGAACATCATAATTATACACATGCGAGACATCTCTTATATCCATTCCACGTGCTACAATATCTGTGCAGATTAAAATTGTAGATTTATCTGAGTGAGATAATTCTATTATTTCATTTCTTTTATGTTGTGTTAAGCCGCCATGAATTGCTAAAGTATAAATATTATATCTCTTAAGATTATCAGCTAAGAAATCTGTATTTCTTCTTGTATTGCAGAAAACCATAACTAATCCTTTTCTTTCTTTTTTTAATAATGAAGCCAATAAGGAGAATTTCATATGTGACTGGACATCATAATATAATTGGTGAAGTTTTGAAGGATCTACATAGGATTCAACTTGTATATGAACTGGATTTTTCATGTATCTTGAAGCAAGCCTTTTTACATCTTGGGATATTGTGGCCGAAAAGAGTAAAGTTTGTCTTTCTCTTGGGCATTGACTGATAATCTTTTCTACATCTCTTATAAAACCCATGTCCAACATTCTATCTGCTTCGTCCAAAACAAGAATTTTTACTTTATTTAATTTCAATGTTCTTCTTTCTAAATGATCTAAGATTCTTCCCGGAGTGCCGACAACAATGTCTGTTTTATATAGAGAATGTATTTGAGGCCCAATGGCAACTCCCCCATATATTTCTTTTATTGTAAGGTCATGAAAACTTGAGAAAATTTTTAAATTGTGAGAGATTTGCTGCGTTAACTCTCTTGTTGGCGCAAGGATTAATGCCTGAATACCATCTCCTTTTTTGATCTTTTCTATAATGCCTGCTCCAAAGGCCAGTGTCTTACCTGAACCTGTTGCAGAGCTACCTAAGACATCTTTACCTTCTAATATAGGGGGTATTGCTTTTTCCTGTATTTCGCTCGGTTCTATGAAACCTGCCTTTTCAATAGCCTTTAAGAGGCTATGACTTAAGTTTAATTTTCTGAATTTTTCCATAATACAATAAGAATAATGTAAGTTTTTACTTTATATTCTCTAATGAATATGTCACTTTATATAGTATTTAAAGGTATTTATTTGTGTTCTCTGGTGCATTAAGTGGTCTTAATAATTAATGAAATGTATTCGGCTACTGAGAGAGTGTTAGTAATCGTAGTTTTTTTATTTGAAACTCAAAAAATTTCAATCTTTCCCTAAGATAATATATTAAAAAAATACTCATAGGTTAAACATAATCTTTTTAAGTTAAGCATAATCTTTTTAAATGAGTAAAATTTTGAGATTATATGGCAGAATTAATTAAGATATATACTACAACTGTGTGCCCTTATTGCGTCAAGGCTAAGGCATTTTTGAAGAGTAAAGGCTTTAACTTTGTAGAGATAGATGTAAATAAAGATAGAAAGGCTGCTCAAGAGATGGTTAAATTAAGTGGGCAAAGTGGAGTTCCTGTAATTGAGATTGGAGATGTTATAATAGTTGGTTTTGATGAAGAAGAAATTGAGAATGCTTTAAAAAATTTGAGACGATAGTTTTATAAAATTTAAATTCTTATAATATTTTAATGGAAAAGAAAGTTAAATGCCCTAAATGCGGGGATAATGAAGCTGAGCAGTTTAATTTATTAGGTGTCATTTGTGTTAGATGCTATAATTGTGGTTATGACTCTAGTGATGTTTATGATGTTGTAGATACTGAGAAAAGAACAGGTGGCGGTAAATCAAGCCCTTATAAAAGAGGTGGTGGGAAGAGAAGCCAGAATATAGCTAAGAAGTATTAATTTGGTTTATAGTTTACTCTTATTTAGTAGTTAAGATAGAAATGTATAAAAAGGAAAGATTAAAAAAGTTTTGCCTCTTTAAATTAAGATGGTAAATGCTACATTAGAAAATTATGTAACCCCTGTTGAAAAACTTGGTTGTTTAGATTATTTAGGGTTACCAACTGATGGGATACAGCAAATCTCTAAAATTAATGATTATGATGGTTTAATAGCTTATTTTAAAGATTTTGGAGAGAAGGCAACTGATTTTAAACCCACTATACCCACATTACCTAAAAAATATATGAATAGAATTAATAAACTATATCTAGATGCAATAGCAAATCCTAATAATGTTGGTAAACTTGTTTTGTATGGTCAATGGCTTGTTAATCCTGCTGTGGATGTTAAAACCGCTTTTAAAGTTTTTTCAAGAGTTTTAGGTTTAAATCCAAAAGAACCATATTCACATCATCATTTAGGGCAGATTCTTCTTGATTCGGGATTATATGATCAGGCAGGCTTATTGCTTAATGAGGGATTATACCTTGAGGCTTCAGATAAGTTACATGAGGATATTCATGGTCTTCTCTTTATTTTGGGTGATAAACAGAATGATGATGGTTTAATGAATAGACACAGTATTGATAAACACAATTATTTTGAATGCCCTTTAAGGCTAACTGGATGATGTCGGATCTCCCCACTCGCTTACATGTCCTAATTTAACTTTTCCACCCGAGTCTACTTCAAATATTAATCTCCTTTTTTTGTTTGTATCCATATTTATTCCTTCTACGAAAACGGTTCCTGGAAACTTTTTTAATTAATATAAATAAACAGAATAAGCTTATTTGTTAATAGAAAACAAACCCTTAAATTAGATAAAATCTGCTTTTTCTATGGAAAATTTCAAACAAAAGCTTTTAAAAGTAGATAATCCTATAGATAATAAATGGGTAAAGTTATAGGGGTTATTTCAATAAAAGGGGGAGTTGGGAAGACTACTTTAGTCAGTAATTTAGGAACTGTGTTTGCAAATGACTTTAAGAAAAAAGTATTATTAATAGACGCTAATTTTAATGCGCCTAATTTAGGGGCTCATTTGGGGGTTATAGGGGCTAAAAAGAATTTACATACAGTTTTACAGGGGAAGAATAGGGCTAATGATGCTATTTATGAGCATGCCTATGGTTTTCATATAATGCCCGCAAGCATTGAGAATTTAAAAGTGGATTATTTGAAATTGAGTGAGGTTGTAAAAAATGTTAAAGATCATTATGATGTTATATTATTGGATTCAAGCCCTGCTTTGAATGATGAAATGCTGGCTGTGATGATGGCATCTGATGAGTTATTGGTTATTTCAACTCCAGATCATCCAACTTTATTGTGCACAATGAATGCTGTTAAATTAGCGAAAAAGAAAGGGACTAATATTCATGGGATAATATTGAATAAAGTATTGGGGAAGAAATTTGAATTAACCAAAGGAGAGATAGAGAGCATAGCAGATGCGCCTGTTGTTGGGCATTTACCATTTGATGTTCGGATAATGAAAGGATTGGCTGAATATAAGCCGATGATATTGCATAAGCCAAGAAGCTCTTTGAGTCAATCTTTCAGAAGGATTGCAGCTTATTTACTTGGGGAAGAGGTTAAAAAGAAAAGCGTTTTAACAAATATAAAAGAATTTATTGTTAATGACGTGGAAGAAAGCTTAAAATTAATTGGATTGGGGGATTAATATGAAAAAATTAATTATTGTGGTATTGCTGTTAATAATATTTGGCTTGTATTTTTTTACTGACCAGACTAAAGGTTTTTTAAAGAAGATAACTGGTTATGCAGTTAAGGAAGGAAGTGAAAAAGCGAAAGAGGTAATTAAAGAGAATATTAACAGCGTGAATGTTACTGAATTAAAAGAAGATGTTAAGGACTTAATTAAACAAGATTCATAACCAATATATATTCTAAAAAGAGGTGAGATAAAATGAAAATAAAATTTGTTGGGATAAATGAATTAAAGAGTGAAGAGAAGAGTTTATTTGAAGATTTATGTGTTGATCACTGCGAGAAGTTTGAAAAGTATTTTGGGAGATTTTTGAAGCCCGAAGATGAGATAACATTAAGGATTAAAGAATACGATAAAGATGGCAAAAGGGTGAAATACAGCGTGCATCTTCATTTTCCAACATCCAGACGGAATTTAAGCGCAAGTGCTGATGATTGGGATATAAACTTAGTATGCAAGGAAGTTTTTAGCAAGCTTAATAATGAGGCTAAAAAGCATTATAGAGCATGAAAAAATTTAATTATAAGCAGGTTATTCTAGTAAGAGAGGATTTGAAGATGTCTAAAGGCAAATTAGCCGTTCAATGCTCCCATGCTTCTGTGGATGTTTTAATGAAATCTGATAAGAAGGTTGTAGAAGAGTGGAGAAGGGAAGGAATGAAGAAAGTAGTATTAAACGTTAAAGATTTAGATGAGTTATTAAAATTCCAAAAATTAACTAATAGTGAAGGCTTGAAATCTGCTTTAATAAAAGATGCGGGATTGACAGAGTTTAATAAGCCTGAAATTACTTGCTTGGGAATTGGGCCTGACGTAGAGAGTAAAATAGATAAAGTAACAGGCAAACTAAAATTATTAAATTGAAAAATTTACTGTTTCATAAGCCTTAAAAATCAATTATTCAAAGTTTTTTAATGGATGTATATTATAAATCGGATATAGAAGAAGTATCAAATGGGTTATCAGTTCCTGAAAGAGTTGTTTTAAAATTGACAGGAATTTTGGATTATGAAATTACTAAATTACCATCTGTAGAGTTAGATGGTAAAACTAATCTTGAAAAATTATTAACTGATTTAAAAGGAAATACTAAACAAAAGAGAAGAGTTCTAACTAGTTGCGTTGGATTATTTAAGAGAACTGCTTTTAGTAATATTTTGTTTGATAGCTCTAATATAAATAATGATGGAGATATTGTTTTCGCTAATGGGGTTGTTAGATTTTTTTGGCATTATGCTTTATTAAAATTTTTGGGAAAGAAAAGAAAGCAAACTTCAGTATTTGGATATCTTGCTGATTCTTTTGATGAAACCATGCCCAGGTGGATTCAAAGTATTTATGAAAATCAATTCTTGGGTAGGATTGAAATAGGTGATAATGGAGCTTCAAGGATAATGTCATTGGATGTTAAAAATAAAATATACTCTCATACCCCCCGTTTAAGGTTTGGTTCTCTTCTTAAGCTTGTTGGGAATACTGCTTTGAAAGGGAAATATCCTAAAACTTCTGATTATTCTTCAGCAATAAGGCAAATTATTAAAAATGATTCCAACGAAAAGGCGAAGAAAAGATTTATTAATAATTATGACTTAAATGAATCATCTCCTATAACCGAAAAAACTCCAAAAGAATTAATTAGATTTGTAACAGGATTTTAAAAACCAAAGCCTTAAAAATCTGATTTTGCTGAAATGTGTAGATTAAAGTATGCTCATAGGGTTTTTACAAAATTCTAAAATAAATACTTTTAAAAACTATTAAAACCTATTTTTATTTGTAGGAAGCAGACCAACAATCTGAGCCTTAGGTTAGAGGGCTTAAAGTATGCTCTTATAATCTTTAAATGGCAACAGAGGAAAGTCCGCCCACCTTAGAAAGGCAGCCTTTATAGGTTCTGGAAACAGAAGGCAACCAAACAGAAACGAGACGTGCTTTTGCAGAAAGATGTGGTGAAAACTGAATGAGCAGAAGTGACGGTGAAACGCTTGAGCCCCTGCTGGTGCAAGTCTTTTCAAAAGACGCTTAGTCGAATGTTGGTGTGATGTTCACTTCAAAAAGTGCATCTTAACAAAAGGCGGCTTACTCGCTTCCTACAACTTTTTTTAATTTTCCAGGTATAGCCTTATTTTTTATTTTAAGCTGATATTCTCTATTGTTTTTTGTTCTGTGAAATCTCTTAATTCTGTTTTTTTGTTTCTTCTATCTGATTTAACTTTTTTAAAATTAAATTATCATATAATCAACTGTTTTACAGCAACATTGTCCTGATTAATTTTGTGAACTACTCAGCCCTAAAGGAGTGAAGCTTTCTTGCTAAAAGAATCGTAAATGTTGGTTATGAAGGGATAGAGGAATTATAAAAATTAAATTTATTTAGTCTTTATAGGCTCAAATTTCTGGGTTACACCTAAACCTTTATAATATTCTACATTTTCAAATTTCATATTTCCATCGAAAATAAACCCACGGATACTTGTATCGCAGTTGGGAGCAAACACAATTCTACCAGAAGAATAACTAATCAATTCAGCAATAGATCCTATTCCTTTTCCAGTACTACAACTTTGCAAAACAATTTTACCATCTTTTTTAATACCAGTATTCAAAGTTTCAAAAAAAGTTTTATCAGATTTATCGATCTCACCAGCTTCATCTTTAGTAGGCCCTAGATTTATACCTTCAGAGGTACCATGACCCCCAATTAGAGCTAAAGAGATCTCTCCAAAATCATTTTTTACTCTTTTTATTATTTGCTCTGCTTCATCATCAGTAGAAGCCTCCGCTAATAATAAATGATAACCACTATTAAAAAGAGAATAATATCTCTCACCTTCTAGTAAAAATACTCCATTCCAATCATTGCGGTTTACTATAACAAGCGCAATATCTTTTTCAGGCCTTTTTGCAACTTTCCAATTTTCATACAACATATTAAGAAAAGGTATACTATACATTTCCCTTATTTTCAACCCTAATTCTTTCATCTTCCCTTCTTTCCAATTTTCAGCTTCTTTTGTTAAAACAGTCAAATCTTTTGTCTGCTCCAAAAACTTTTTTGCCATTTTAGGCGGGATTCCTAAAATCTTCATTGCTGCAATATCTTTTGCCGTTTTACCAGCAGCTATAGTTTCTGCATAAAGTTCAATATCTTTATTATCAATCCCCGGATAAATATAATATTTATTATTTTTTCTGTATTTTGTGGATTCTTCGGGTCGTATTCCGGCCTCAAATAATCTTACCATATCCATCGCATAATAAACCCCGTTCTCAAGATAAGACTTAACCTGGTCAGGAGATATTTTCTTAATCACCTTTACTATATCTTGGGGACTTCCATGCAATTCAACTTTAGAATACACATTAACTTTTTCAGGTTCTATACCGTAATAATGTAAACGAGCATATAATCCCCCATCGTTCACAAAGTAGTTTAATTTCGATTGACTTAGTGCTTTTCTATACAAAATAAAATCTTGATCATTCGGTTTCATATCTAACATTATAACCTCAAAGATATTACTTAAATTTAATCCAGCATCATAAAATTCCTTAACACGCAGAGGATCAATTTTTCTATTAGCAAGTTCAAAAATTTCCCTTTTAGGGACTCCAATATCAAGATAAGGTTTAATTGTATCAAAAGAAATTTTAGAATAAATAAAGTTTTTGATGCTCTCCGGATAAAATCCAGCTCTTAAAAAAGGAATACTTGTTTTTAGATCAAGACTATAATAAGCCATAGCTACAGCATCACTCTTACTAAAACCTGAAACTAGATAATAATTATATAAACCTAATTGTTCTTCCTGAAACCCTCTCAGTTCCGCCCCATAATTAGTATAATCATAAATATCGAATTTAGCACCGTTTTCTCTACTAAGATCTCTAATACTATACACACTACCTAATTTTGAAATCTCAACTATCTCTTTCTCGTTCCTAATAAATATGTCAGTAAAAATTTTTGATTTATATTCTGGATCTACTTTTGTAAATGCTCTTTCTACAGTTGGATTCCCAAAAAGATTTTTAAAAAGAATTTTTCCATTTTCAATCTTAACAAGATTTTCAACTACACTATCAGCAAGGGTAAAAAATTTTCTAACCTCCCCATTACCATCTAAAAAATTAATGTCATTCAAAAGAATACTCACTTTAGCATTTTTAGTCTTTAAAACGAAATCATAAGCTAAATCCTTATAATCCACATTTCCAAATATCATTTTTTTATCAAAACCTTTAGAAAAAGCAATAATGTTTTCTTTTTCTTTTCTTTCGGGACTAGAACTTGAAATTATAAATACGTTTGATCCTTCAACCTCACCCATAACCAAATTTTCCTCACCCATAACCAGAACTTTTCCAGTTAAACCATTTTTCGAGATTTTTATTTCTGAAACAGACTCCAAAGTAAGATCATCCTTAGAATCACGTTGTCTATAAGAAAACATCTTATCTTTAGCAAATTTAAGAACACTATTTTCAACATCAAAATCTACTTCCTCATTTCCTTTGAAAGTAACATAGTCCCCTTCCTGAAACCTAATAGTATATTCAATACGGTTTTGAGGTGTCATTATTAAAGGGGGTATTATTTCAATTGTTTTATTATTTGAAATGATACGCCCGGAGGGAGGAGCTTTTATTTCACTTCTTATTTTACCATTTGAATTCGGACCTAAATCAAGGAGTATTTTAGGTCCCCCCTCAATAATTTTTTGTAATTCTATAACACTACCAGATGGTACCTCAAAGATATATTCACCAAACTTAACGATAACAGTTTCACCTATAGAATTAATTCTATAAAACCCTTTATATTCTTTTACTTCTCCTCTACCTTTAAGCTGCAAAGGTAATTCCTCATCTCCTTGACCAACTTTACCAATATTTCCAAAGTCTAAATTATTAACTTTTGTTATAATAGGGTTTAATTCAGTAACTTCTGGCACAAATGTTAGCTCTTCAGCTTGCACTAATAAACCCTGAAAAAGTATTACTAATAAAATAATAATCAATAATTTTTTCATTCAAAAACACCCCTACTGCCAAACATAAAAATTAAACCTGAATCATCTCTAATATCAAAAACAGTTGTAATCTCATTTATTGGTGCTACCCTTATATTCAAGCCGGGTGCAACTAGATCTGATAAAATAACAAAACCCTCATTTTCTCGTTGTTGCTTAACTATTCTTTCAGCTAACTCACGCATTTCCCATATTTGTGATTTCATTTTCAACAAATATTTTTCCTTTGTACGCACTACTAAACCCCCCTTTTTCAAAACTAGAGGATAAGAAACATTTACAATAACAGATTTAGGAACAACTCTTACATCTACTTTAATATCCCCTTCATAGTCGATCATTAAAGCATCAAACTTAACGCATTTTGGAATTTTTTCTGTAAGATAACCATTTAACTGATACTCCAATCCATAATTACTAATTAAAACAATATCCTTCCCCAATAAACCATAAGCTAAAGTAATTCTTGCAGTGTCTCCTAAAAAAGAAAATTCAAGAGGATCAACAGGAGAATTTCCTAAATCAATAAAGCCTCCATTAAAAGCCATTATCTTTATTGCCGTTTCGGTAAGCTCTTTTAAACAAGATTCTATTCTGCTTTCTACTTCTTTAATATCAAATGGGAATACTACCTCCTCAATCTTTATTTTAGGTTTTTTTTGTATTGACTGAGAATAAATAAACAGAGCAAGAATAATAAAGATGATAATCCCTGCTATAACAAAAGGTGTAACTTGCCCCCTTTTACAAATTTGGCATTGTTTTAAGATAATTCCTTCTCCCATTCTTAATTAATAAATAATACTTTATTTAAATATATTGGAAGCTTTTGGAAGGTATCCCCGACATAATCTAAAAATTTGATTCTTCTCCCATATAATCTCTAGAACAAACTATTATTTAAATCTTGGCTTGCTTCTACGCTTTTAACAAATTGATAAGACTTTTAAACCAAAAAATTCAGAGTTTTAGACATGGATATTAATAAAATAGAAACAATCTATAAAAAGGTGTATAAGCCCTTAATGTTAATCCCTTTATTGGTCCTATTAATTGCTGTAATAATATTAGTAAACTCTTATCAAAAGACAGGGGATATAATAGATAGAGATGTGAGTTTAAAGGGGGGATTGACTGCGACAATAAATACGCAAATTTCAAATACTGATTTTGAAATAGTATTAAACGATAATTTTAAGGGAAAGGATTTTTTAGTCAGAAAATTAGCTGAGTTTGGATCTGATAAACAGATTGGAGTTATAGTAGAGACAGCAGACATTCAAGAAGAAGAATTAAAATCTGTTTTAGAAAAAAATTTAGATATAAAATTAGGGAAAGATAATTATTTTATAGAGGAAGTAGGGAGTGCTTTAGGTAAAGAGTTCTATTCGCAGATGATAAAGGCTTTGATATTTTCTTTTGTTTTAATGATTATTGTTGTAGCGATATTCTATAGAAAATTAGTTCCTTGTATTGCAGTTATCCAGGCGGCTTTTGCAGATATCACAATAACTTTAGCTGTTTTGAGTTTGATAGGATATAAATTGTCTCCTGCAGGCATTGGAGCTTTATTATTATTGATAGGCTATTCTGTGGATTCAGATATGGTATTGGCAACTAACGTATTAAAAAGGCAGTATGAAAATGTTTTTGAAGGATTTGTCAGAAGCTTTAAAACAGGGATTACTATGACTGCAACCACGTTAGCTGCCGTTATAATTGGTTATTCTTTTGCTATTTCACCAATATTAAGGGAGATATTCTTGATAATGTTTATTGGTTTAATTGTGGATTTGATTGATACGGCTTTGGTAAATGCTGGATTAATGATGTGGTATGTGGAGAAGAAGCATGGGGATTAAGAAATATTTAACAATAAGAGTAATTATTTTAATAGCTGCATTATTAGGGTCTCTATTAACTATATCACCAAATCCATTTGCTAAGGGCATAGCTGTTAAGACTATTGACAGAAACAGTGAAATATACAATGAAGGATTAAGAATTAATGACAGAATAATATCAATAGATAAAGATTTAATTAATTCTATAGATGATTTTAATTCAAAAATTAATGAAGCTTTTGATGTAAAGGAAAAAAGTATAACAATTGAAACTGATAAAGGAATTAAAAACTATAAATATTTATTATCTCCTGGTTTTAGAACTGATAATTTAACTGTAATTTTTGCTGAAGATTTTACTAATTTATCCAGAGGTGAAAATATAACTAAAATAAATAATTTTAAAGTTAATGATCAAAGGGATTTAGATATAATTGTTAAGAATATAACTGAAACTGTAAAACTAAGCATTAAAACAGATAAAAAAAATATAATATATCTGGCTACTGAAAAGCCTAAATTTAAGGTTGGGGCTGCTAAGACAACTAATATAAAAAAAGGTTTGGATTTAGAGGGTGGGACTAGGGTATTGTTAAAGCCTATAAAAGACAGTGAAGAGCTGATTACTGATAGGGAAGTTGATGATCTAATTAAGGTTTTAGGGAATAGATTAGATGTTTATGGCTTGAGTGATTTGAAAATAAGACCTGCTAAATCATTTTTGTCTGATGATAGGTTTGTTTTGATTGAGATTGGGGGAGTAACAAGAGAAGAGATAGCTGATTTAATCGGAAAGCAGGGGAAATTTGAGGCTAAGATAGGCGATGTTGTGGTTTTTGAAGGTGGCAAGAAGGATGTAACCTTTGTATGTAGGAATGATGGGAGCTGCTCTGGAATCACACCACCACAGAGAATAGATTCAGGGGATTATTTAACAAGATTCCAGTTTCAGATAAAATTAAGCCCTGATGCTGCTAAGAAACAAGGATTAACAACTAAAAATTTAACTGTTAATGCAACTGAAGAGGGGGGTTATTTAAGTAAAAATCTTGATTTATATTTAGATGGAGAATTAATAGACAGCTTAAGGATTGGCAAGGATCTAAGGGGAAATGAAAGAGCAACTGATATATTAATTTCCGGGCCAGGATATGGGAGAAGCCAGGAAGAGTCGGGCAAAGAAGCTCTGAAATCTATGGAAAAATTACAGACAATATTAATTACAGGCTCATTACCATTAGACATTAAAATTGAGAAATTAGATTCTATATCCCCTCTTGCCGGAGAGGCGTTTTTAAAGAATGCAATGATAATTGGGATATTGGTTTTTATTGGGGTGGCTCTTGTTTTATATTTAAGATACAGAAAATTAAAAATTGCGTTTTTAATATTATCAACATCTTTTTTTGAAGTTATAATAATATTAGGGTTTGCTTCTATAATTGGATGGAGTCTGGATTTGGCGGCTATAGCCGGGATAATTGCTGCAATAGGGACTGGTGTGGATTCACAGATTGTTATTGTGGATGAGATTCAAAAAGGAGCAGCAGGACAGTTAAACTGGAAACAGAGGATTAAGAATGCCTTCTTTATTATTTTTGCAGCTTACTCTACTGTTGTTGTTGCAATGCTGCCCTTGTTCAGTGCTGGGGCTGGTTTAGTAAGGGGATTTGCTATAACAACCATAATCGGCGTTTCTATCGGGGTGTTTATAACAAGACCGGCATTTTCCAGCTTAATGGAAAAGTTAAGTGAGGAATAATATGGTAAAATTATTGTTGGTTGATGATGAAGCGAATTGTAGAACTGTGACGAGAGCAATATTACTGGACGATTTTCCCGAGATCATAATTGATGAAGCTGTTGATGGAAAAGAAGCATGTGCTTATATTGCGCAAAGTTTGCCAGATATTGTTTTAATGGATATACAAATGCCTAGGATGGATGGTGTAACTGCAACAAAACAAATGCGTTCTATGGGATATAAAGGACATATTATTTTAAGATCAGCTAGTGCTACTTTAGTAGAAAGATTAAAAGGACAAGATATAGGGGCTACAGCTATTTTAGATAAAGGTGGGGATGGTATGAGTTACGCATTAAACAGATTTCTTGAAGGATACTTAAGACCCAAGTGAAAACTTTAATTTAAACGTGCATTGTTGCGTTGTCGGGTGCTATCGTAAGATTTTTAAGTTTGGAAATTATATTTTTTCTTATGGAAGAAAATAAAAAAGTGAAAATTTCTATTTTGGGGTATATAACAAAAGATTTATATACTTTAGAAGTATAGTTATGGTATGCCCTTAGTAGAAATAACCAAAAAAGGTTTTAAGTGTGAAAGATGTGAGCACGAATGGATACCTAACGATATAAAGGAAAAACCAAAAGTGTGCCCTCTATGTAAATCTCCATATTGGGATACCCCCCGGAGAAATGAACGAGGTAAATAATTATGGCAAATGGGACACAAACAAGTGCATTTGGAACATCGTCACGAATAAACCACGACGCATCTAAGTTTTATAATTCAAAAATGTATAATGGATTAAATGGTAATAAAAAAGAACATTTTGAAAAAGAAAACCAACTTTCAAAAGAAATGTTAAATAAGATTTTTTGCTCTTCAAGTGAAAATATGAAAGAGTTACCAGACAATTCTATCCACTTAATGATAACCTCTCCCCCCTATAATGTGGGTAAAGAATATGATAAAGATTTGAGTATGGAAGAATACCTTACTCTTCTAAAAAATGTTTTTAAAGAAGTAAGAAGAGTTTTAGTAACTGGTGGCAGAGTTTGTATTAATGTTGCTAACCTAGGAAGAAAACCGTATATACCGCTTCATTCGGCAATAATTCAAATAATGACCGAATTAGGTTTTTTAATGAGGGGAGAGATTATATGGGACAAGTCTGCGAGTGCTGGAACCTCAACAGCATGGGGAAGTTGGAAAAGTGCTAAAAATCCCATACTTAGAGACGTTCACGAGTATATTTTAATTTTTTCTAAAGATAATTATTCAAGATTAAATAAAAAGACAGATACTATTAATAAAGAAGAATTTATGGAATTTACTAAAAGTATATGGACTTTCCCAGCTGCGTCTGCAAAAAAAATAGGGCATCCAGCACCATTTCCAGAAGAATTGCCAAGAAGATTAATAGAACTCTATTCATTTGAAGGCGATGTTATTCTTGACCCGTTTATTGGAAGCGGACAAACAGCAATAGCTTCTATAAAAGCAAAAAGAAATTATGTCGGTTATGATATTGATAAACAATATTGCGAGTTAGCAGAAAAAAGAATAAAGGAAATCACAGAGCAAACAAAACTAAACTAATCTTCCTTCCAATATTCGACCCATTTCTTGTAAGTATCATACTCAAGAATTTCTTTTTTCCAATCTACATCTATCTTTAAAGTTTCTTTATCTGTAAGCATTGTTTCTATTGCTTCTTTTGTAAATTCAACGCCGCGAGGATTTGTTCCTGTTTTTGGAAGTTTCAAATATTTTTCCTTACCTAACTTGCTCAATACCATTTTTTGAACCTGAAGAGGTATAAGTGAAAATCCTCCTTTTTTATAGCCCCAATTTATTTGAATAAGAATAATATGACATTTAGGCATATAATTGTCAATGAAATTGGCAGCACTTGAAGAGTCAACTGTCCACACCGCTTTTACTCCACCATTTCCCGTAATAGTTTTTATAGAATAAGGGATGTTATTAACAATAACGTCGGTCTCGGCTTCAGTAAGGGGGATATTTGTATTTACTTTTTCCTTTCCGTATTTGTAAATTAGAAGAGCAATGATAACCTTTTCTCTTGCAGAACCAACTTCCATACCTATTTTGCCAGCTCTCGAACTCTCAAGTTCGGCTATGTGAAATAGTTTGGGTAACTTATTTTTTATTCTAAGAGCAAGGCGATTATCAGAAAACAAATCTTTCACAGGATTATTATTTTCTTGCATAAATTTGTCATGGAAACCTAACTTAAAAAGTTATCTAAAACACCCGTAGATGCAACAATGCAATTTAAACGATATAATTATATATTAGTATTTTTTATTTAAAAAGATGAAAAAAAGAGAATTTGATGTTGTTGTCATAGGTGCGGGTTCTGGATTAATTATTTCTTCCAAGGCTGCTGAATTAGGATTAAAAACTGCAATTATAGAAGAAAGAGAATTCGGGGGAACATGCTTAAATCGTGGATGCATACCAAGCAAAATGTTAATCCATACTGCAGATGTTATTGAAATTATTAAAAATTCCAGTAAATTTGGCATTAATTCTAAATTGGATAAGATAGACTGGAATAAAATACAAAAAAGAGTTTGGAATACAATAGATTCTTCTGCTAGAAATATAGAGAAAGGGAATAGGGAAGAGAATATTACAATTTTTAAAAAAAGGGCTGAGTTCGTGGGCGAGAGATTATTAAAAGTAGGAAATGAATTAATAACCGGCAAAAAAATATTTATCTGTGCTGGAACAAGACCTAACATTCCTGAGATTAATGGATTAGATAAGGTAAAGTATTATACTTCTGATAATATAATGAGGCTAAAAAAATTACCTAAAAAAATTCTTGTAATGGGTGGTGGGTATATATCTGCGGAGTTAAGCCATGTATTTGCTTCTGTTGGAAGTGAAGTTACAATTGTTTATCGTGGTGAAAGACTATTAAAGAATGAGGATAAAGAAATTTCTGAAACTTATACCAGAATCGCTTCCAAGAAATATAATTTAATGTTAAACACGAATATAATTAAAGTTTCTAAGAAAGATAAAAGCATTAAAGTTGAATTAGAACAAAAAGGCAAGAAAAAGAATTTAATTACTGATATTTTATTATTAACAACTGGAAGAATTCCTAATTCTGACATATTGAAAGTGAAAAATACTAATGTTAAAGTAGATAAGAAGGGATTTATTTTAGTTGATGAATATCTAGAGACAAATGTTAAAGGCGTGTATGCTATTGGTGATATAATTGGAAAATATTTATTGAAGCATAGTGCGAATTTAGAAGCTGGTTATTGCGCTAATAATGCTTTTAGTGATAGTAAAATTAAAATTGATTATAGTGCAATGCCTCATGCAATATTTACTTCTCCACAAATTGCTTCTGTTGGATTTACTGAGGAAGAATTAAAAGAAATTAAATATTTAAAAGGAAAATATAATTATTATGATACTGGAATGGGAATGGCTATAGAAGATAAAGATGGCTTTGTAAAGGTGTTGGTTGATGCTAATTCCAAAAAGATTTTAGGATGTCACATAATTGGAAGTGATGCTCCTACATTGATACATGAGGTTATAGTTGCTATGAAGAATAATCTAACTATTAGTGATTTAATAAAAACAATTCATATACATCCTGCTTTAAATGAGGTTGTTTTAAGGGCTTTTTTAAGTGTAGATAGAGAAGGTAAAGAAGAGTTTTAGGATTTATGAATTATATAAAAAATCTCATTTTCATATTTTAGAATTTTAAAATTGTAATTTAGCCTTTTTAGCATTAATTCAAACCATTTTCTGTTTGGGTGGTTCATTAGTTTTCCTGATAATGTTTTAGTAGAGAAACTAGCAATTATATATTTAGATTTAATTTCTTTTATTATTTTTTCAGCCAGTTTATATTGTTTTTTTGATTCCAATAGATCTAAAAACTTAAATAATAAGCAATAATCTGTTTTAGTTTCAGGAATCCCTTCAAACAGGTTTATTGGGTTAACTTCAAAATTAAACTCTTTAAAGTTTTCCTCTACAGATTTAAAATATTCTTTAACTAGATTTAACTCTTGGCATTCTAAATCATAAGCGTAATAATTTACGTTCTTGTTTTTAAGGAATATTAATGAAAATGGATTTAAACCGCAGGCTAAATCCTGGATTGAAATGAAATTATTTATATTATTATACAAATCTTCGTAAATATCTAATCTTTCTTTTGTGGATCTATGTGTTTTCAGGAGGTTTTTATGGGCTTCTAGATTAAATTCTTTTTTATTTAAGCTGTTAATAATCTCTTTTAAGTAAACATCACGTTTTTTAATTGCATTTATGAACTGGAATGAGCCATATAGCCTTCTTAATTCTTTTCTTGCTTCTTTTATAGAGTCTTTTTCTTTAATTTTGGATAAGATATAGTCAATAAAAGAATCTGATAAAGATTTTAATTCTCTTTTGCTTTTAATTTTTGAGATTATATCCATAGAAAAAGTTAGTTTAACAGCATTTATTAATTATTCCTTGATTTCGACTTCTATATTGACTTCATCAGGGATAGGAACACGCATTACTAATCTTAAGGCTCTTTCATCTACACCCAAGTCTATTAATCTTTTATGTATCCTCATTTCGAATTTGTCAAACCAGTTTTTACCGCCGCCATCAGGGCCTTTTCTTACTTGATGGACAAGCCTTTGTGTTGGCAATGGAACAGGACCGTAAATCTTAGTTTTAGTTTTAGAGGCAATGTCTTTTATACTAGCACAAACTTCATTTATCTTGTCTATATTTGTGCTTGCTAATTTGATTCTTGCTTTTTGCATGGAAAAGAATTGATGAAAATCATTTATAAAGCTATCTGAGTGGCTTTAGAGGGTTCAAATAAGTTTTATATAGGAGTAATTTCATTGGATTTCTATGAAAGCAACATTGAAAACCTTTGGATCAATATTAATCGGAATAGCTGTAATATTATTGTTTCTATTGACATTTATGAAAATTGATAATGACAGGAAATCAATTGTATTATGCGAGAAATATCATGAGACTGAAGAAAATATGCAGGAATGCCCCGTGCATAAAAGCTCTTTTTCGTGGATGATTATAGTTGCTTATGGTATTGGTATTATTATGCTATTAATTGGAGTTTATTTATTGTTTATTCCACAGCAAACTGAAAAAGAAGAGAGTAGAGAGTTTAAGGAAGTAGACATTTCAAAATTAGATGATGAAGAGAAAAGAGTTTATGAGATAATAAAGAATAAAGAAGGCTCTGCTTTTCAATCTGACTTATTAAAAGAAACTGGCTTTAGCAAGGTAAAGATAACGAGAATTCTGGATAAATTAGAATTAAAAGGGGTTTTAGACAGGAAAAGGAGAGGGATGACAAATATAATAGTGTTGAAGTAATATTGAAACTAGTTTCGTGATTAGTTCTATATGGTGTTTCAGATTTAAATTTTGTATGGAAAATGATAAATCAAATAAAAAAGAAATTATGGAAAAATTAACTATTGGGCTTTTAATAGCAACTATATTTATAATGATATTTAATGTTGTTAATGTGGGTAAATTAAAAAATATTGAAACAAGTTCTGAAATTCCTAAGTTAAATACAAATATACAGACAGTTAAATCTGTTCCTTCAATAGATGTTTTACCTAAAGGAATCCCTAAGATATATGGTTCTGAATTAGGGGTGAAATATGATGATGTTTCAGGATCTAACTTACAAAAGGCAGAAGATACAATAGGCAGATTAGGGACTTTGGATAAAGAGATTTCTTTAAGTGGAGAGGATAAAAACAGGTATATCTCAATAGCAAGCAGGATAAGCTGCGAGTATTGCTGCGGAACAGATTCTATTATTTTTGCCAGCGGAGAACCTGCCTGTGGATGTTCACACAGTTTTGCAATGAGAGGTATAGCTAAATATTTAATCAAATATCACGGAAAAGAGTTTAGTGATGATGGGATTTTAGAAGAGATGGGTAAATGGAAGACTTTATTCTTTCCTGATAAATTATCTCAGAAAGCAGGAATTTTGAAATCTAATGGTATAGAATTAAATTATATTAATCTGGCTTCTAATAAATATAGAGATATTGAGAAGGGAGCTGAAAATTCAAATAGTCAAATGGTAGGGGGATGTTAAAATGGAAAAAATTAATGCTTGGCCGCCTATTTTTGGGATGAGTTTAACTACAGGGGTAGCTTATTCGATCTGTGCCTTGTTTATAGTTTTGGCACCTTTGAATGCAGTGAAATTTTTTAATGCTATGCTTCACGGTATTGATTTAACTAAAATAATGGGAAAAATAATAACTTGGAGTTCCTTTTTTGCTGGTTTGATTGAGGTTATAGTAATTACTGCTGTTTTAACACTTTTATTTGTAATATTCTATAACTTATGTTTAGAACATTGTATAAGAAGAGGATGGATTGGGGGTAAAAGAGATTTTCTTAGAAAGAAAACTTCTGAAAAGAATGGGGGAAAAAATGGAAAATAAAATTTTTGAAAACAAGAATTATGTTTTGCTTGGAATGGTTGCTTTAGTATTAATTGTTTCTATAATACAGTCATTCCAGATAAATTCTTTAAAAAGCAATGTTAAGGTTGGTATTAGTCAGAGTGGTGGAATTGATATGAGTGGATGGACTGCAGATGAGAAAATGATGTATGAGCATCATGGAACTTTGCCTGCGAGAGTTCAGGGTGGAGCGCAAAGTAGTCCAAGTGGTGGAATGGTAGGGGGGTGTTAAAATGTTTAGCATTTTTAAAAGGAAAGATCCTATTTGCGGAATGAAAGAGGAAAGGGGCAGTGGAATAATTGAAGAGGGAAAATGGTTTTGCTCTAAGGTATGTCTGGAGAAATACAGAAGCCAGACTAAGAATAGGAAACATGAGGATCATAGCTGCTGCTCTATGAAACATTGAAATGAAAAAATTAATTGCTTTGATAGGCTCTTTGTTTACATTGCCAATTGTATCTGCACATTGTCCACTATGCACTGCAGCTGTAGGCGTTGCTGCTGTAGGCGCTAAATATTATGGTATAGACGACAGCATTATTGGATTGTTTATAGGCGCATTTTCAATTTCAGTTGGATTATGGTTTGGATTAAAAATATTAAAAAAGAATTATATTAGATTTCAAATGCCATTAATCATAATTTTATCTTTTGTTTTGACTGTTATTCCTATTATTTATAGCATAAATAGTAATAGTTTGTATATGCCTTTATTATTATTTGGCGAGGCTGGTTCTTTGTTTAATAAGGTTTATTGGGTAAATAAAATGTTATTGGGAAGTATAATCGGTTCTGTTGTAACCTTAGTTGGATATTGGGTTCATGTAAAAATAAAGGAATTTCATGGAAGAGTGTTATTCCCATTTCAAGGAATGATAATCACAATAGTGTTATTGGTATTAACAGGGGTAATACAATATTTTGTCTTTAAGTAAAATGGAAGAAGATGTTAAGAATTGGATTAAAAAAATTGAAAATGTTAAAAAGGGAGATTTTGACTTATCCAGAGACGAAGATTTAAGCATAGCAATAATGAATTTAATTAGCTTAGAAGAGCATTTTTATTTTACTTCTATGAAAACCAATAATGAAAAATATTTAGAAATGTTAAATTCTGTGAGAGTATTAAGAAAAGATTTATTGAAAAGAATTGTTAAGGATCCAAATGGTGAAGAGTGGTGTATTAGCAAGCATTTATTGGCGGGAAGTATGAGATTGATGGAAGTTGGAACCAAAGAATTGGCAAAGAAAAGCAAAGATGCCGTGTTTTTTTTCAAACAAGCATTTAATTTATATTCATTATTTTTTGCTATTAATTTAGGTATGGTTGATAAGAAAGAATTAAATTTAGAAAACAAAAAATCCGGGATATTAGATACATTTTCAGGAATAATCAAGAAGATTGTGGATTGCTGCAAGGAGTGAGAATGAAAAAAATAAATTTAGTAATACCAATCGTTGTTGTGATTGTATTGGCTATATTTTATTTGTTAATTAATCTTGATGAAGAATCCAAAAATACTTCAATAGATAATAATTTTGAATCTATAACAAGTGAAGGCGAGGTGGTAATTGATTTAAAGCCATTGGGTGTTAGAGACAGCAAATATTCATTTGAGATTAATGTTAATACGCATACTGTAAGTTTAGAACAATATGACTTAATGAAATTAATTACTTTAGAGTTTGATAGCAATAAATTAAATCCCAGCTCTGCTCCGAAATTAAATGGGCATCATAATTCCGGGATTTTGGCTTTTGATATAAATAAAGATATTAAGGTTTTTAAGGTTGTAATCAAGGATATCCCAGATATAAAGGGGAGAGTATTTGAATGGAAATAAGGTCTGAAGAAAGGATTTCATCTGCAGGAAGCATAGTTTCAAGTATTTTGAGCTTTTTAGGAGGGTATCAAGTATGCCATAGTGTTTGCTTGGTAATTGTTTCTTTGTTATCTGCTATTGGCATTATAGTAGTTGGAATGCCCTTAGCTTTTTTGCAGACAGTTGCTGTTCCTTTTTGGATTATAGCTTTTGTTTTATTAATTATAACTTTAATTTTGTATCATAAAAAGAAGTGTATTTCTAGAAATTTATTAATATTTAATTCAGGAGTAATAATCGCAGGAGTTCCTTTTAAAATATTTAGCAATTACTTATTTATATTTTGGATTATAGGGGGGATAATTGTTTTGATAAGCATATATCTTTATATAACTGGAAAATTAAGGAAGAAAAGATGAGAAACGTAAATGCAATAATATTGGCATTAGTATTTGGGATTATTGGTGGACTGATATCTACCTTAATAGTATCTGAAATTCAGGAAAATGAAAACGAATTAATTGAAAATTTTTATTTAACAGAGAATGCAGTTCATGTAAGCCCTCATAGTTTAAGAGTTAAGATGAGCCAGGGCATTAAGGATTTTATTTTGGTTGATTTAAGAAGCGAGGAAGAATACAATGAAGAACACATAGCTGGTGCGGTGAATATTCCTGCTTATAAAAGCAAAGATAAATCTGCTTATGATGAAGTTGAAAGAATTGTTAATAGCTTTGAGGAATTGCCTGAAGATAAAGAGATAATTGTTTATTGCTATAGTCTGCCTTGTATGACCGGGAGAAAGATTGGTAAAATGCTTGCAGAGAATGAGATTTATGTAAAACATTTAGGGATTGGATGGAATGAATGGAGATATTTCTGGAATTTGTGGAATCATGAGTATGAATGGAATTTAACAAATGTTATGGATTATGTTGCTATTGGGAATAAGCCTGGAAATCCCAAAATAAATTTAACAATTGAATCGTGCAGTGTTGGGAGTTTTGGATGTTAAAATGGAAAAGATAGAATGTTTAGATTGCAAGAAAAAATTTGATACTGAGGAAGCTTTAAATCAACATAGAAAAATGAAGCATGAGACTAATCAAACAGAACAAAAACCAATTAATTATAAGAAATTTATTTGGTATGGTATTGGTGTTTTAATTATATTATTTATCGGTTATTTAATATTTAGACCAGGGATTAGATATGATCCATTGCCTTATACTGAGCATTTTTTAGGTGGTGCAGATGCTAAAGTGACTATTATTGAGTTTAGTGATTTTGAATGTCCTGCCTGTAAATTTTTTTGGAGCAATATTGAACCGCAATTGAAGGAAGAGTTTATGGACACAGAGAAAATTAAATTCGTTTACAAGCATTTTCCTTTGTCGCAACATAGATATGCTTTCAAGGCTTCAGAAGCTTCAGAATGCGCTTCAGATCAGGGCAAGTTCTGGGAATTTCATGACAAAATCTTTTCTTCAGATTCTTTAGATGTTCAAAACCTGAAAAAAATTGCCAAAGAATTAAATTTAGATGCTGATAAGTTTAATAATTGTTTAGACAGCGGTGTGATGAGATCAAGAGTTGAAGATGATTTTGAGCATGGTGTTATATCTAAAGTTCAGGCAACACCCTCATTTTTAATTAATGGAAAATTAATGTCTGGTGCTAAACCATTTGATCAGTTTAAAGAGATTATTGATAAAGAATTAAATTTTATTCAGTAATTTCTACTCTTTTTTCTTTATCGTAGATGTAGATCTTACCTTCTTTTTCATCCAATGTTTTCTTGTGGCTTCCATCACAAAATGGTTGATTCTTAGATAAACCACACATGCAAATCCATTTGCTTTCGTTACCTACTTTTATTTCTTTAGGTGATTTTTCTTTTAATTGGATTAGTCTTGCCATAGTTTATTTTTAGAATGTAGTATTTTTAAATGTTTTTATTTTGTAAAGTAAACCTTAAAAGTTTACAGTTTACATGTATATACAGAATGGCTAGGATAGTTACAGCAATTAGGGGGGAAAAGTTAAGAGGAGGTTGCTTGTAGCA
>JAHFIJ010000028.1 GCA_023246445.1 Candidatus Woesearchaeota archaeon | reverse complement strand
AAATCTGAGTTATTTTGAGCATCATTATAGGTTACAATTAATTTAGGCTCATCTGGGAAATCTACGCTTCTCCCCTCCAGATTAGAAACAGTAGTATCCTCAGAAACTTTACTCTGGCCTTTAAAATGCAGCCACATTATACCCGAACCAATTAAACCAGTTAAGGCAATAAGCCCCCACCTCATTAGAACTAATTTTTTTAATTTTTCTTCTTCCCTTTTCTTCCATCTATCAGATTTTTTCATATTAAAACTCAAAAAATTAAACTATAATCTCTGTTATTGATCTTTTTTACCCCTTCGTCTTATACGTCTCCTCTCTTCATAATACCCACCATTCATTGCTTCTCTTGTAGGATTTAGGCTTGTATTAAATAAACTTCCTTGAACTCCAGGCTTTAGAACTCCTCCAGACCCAACTACTTCTTCTAAATTAATATTCTGAGAATTTTCTGGTGGTATTGTTCTTCCAAGTCTTTGCAAAAGATCAGGGGGTATACCTGTATTCTCTTCACTCAAAAGCCTAAACAATCTTAATCTTGCTTGAGGCAATTCATCAGTGTATTTATTTTCAAATTGTGCCTGAGAACACCCTTCTAATTCTCTTAAAAACCCTTTTATCTTCCTTAAATAAGATTCCCAAACATTATGAATTTTTGGTTTTTGTTTATTAGGCTCCCCACAATCTAAATCCCAATTAGTTTTTAAACACAGACCATTATTTCTTAAAACTCTTAATTTTGCATCTGCATCTTTAAATGGATCTTTCTGAAATCCAATACTCTCTTGCCATATACGATAATCTCTTACGCATTCCCTAGGGTTATAATTTTCATACATATTTTTATTTAATTCTACCTCAATTTATAAACTTTTCTATTATCACCACTATAAAATAACTATTTCTCAACATCTACAACCTCATAATTTTTAACATTTTTTAAATCCTCAACACGAACCTCTAATCCATAATGTAAATCGCCAGAACCGCAATTAAATTTCTTAAATTGAAAAAGCTCTTTATCTACATACAAAGGGATATTCACCAAAAAAGGGCAGACAGTTCCAGGCTCAAAACCTTCCTCATTTAATTCTTTCTTATTTGCCAAACTTACCTTGTTTCCAACTATTTTTTTAACTTTAGTAAAATCTACCATTCTGTCAGCCTTAACAACAAAAGCATATTTTTTATTATTTTTATCAACAACAATTATAGTTTTAAAAACCTCATTAGGATTTACTTCACCTTTAGAATGTTTCAAAACATCTTTATAGCTTACAGCCTTGTCTTTTAATTCTATTATCCTATATTTAATCTTAAACTTATTCAATAATTCAACAACTTTTAATTTCTTTATCATAAAAACATTCTTAATTTAAAACAATTATAAGTCTTTTGTATTGGAATATTTACAGAATCTTTGTAATCCCTATTTATTGTAGTAAACCTATTTTCCCTTTAACATCTCAAATAAAAATTAGCGGGGGGAAGATTTGAACTTCCGACCATCCCGGTGTATTACTTTCGGGTTTCTTAGACAATCTTATGAGCCCCTTCCGCATTTCTTTCTCTAAGCTTTTCCTAAAGAAAGGCTGTGACGGACACTCCAGACTGTCCTACCCCGCTATAAGCTATTAAACCAAAGAACAGTTTTTAACTCTATCGCTTTTATTCAAACTCTTTCAAATATTTTTCATAACCTTCTTTCTCTAAATCTTCTTTAGAAATAAATCTCAAAGCAGCAGAATTAATACAATATCTTAATCCAGTAGGTTTTGGACCATCATTAAATATATGCCCTAAATGAGAATTAGCATGTTTGCTTCTTACTTCCACTCTTGTAATAAATAAAGTATTATCTTCCAATTCAACTATATTTCCGGGCTCTAAGGGCTTAGTAAAACTAGGCCATCCAGTTCCAGAATCAAATTTATCTTTAGAACTGAATAATGGTTCTCCTGATACTATATCCACATAAATCCCATCTTCCTTATTATCCCAGTATTCATTTTCAAAAGCAGGTTCAGTTCCATTCTTTTGAGTTATTTTATATTGTATTCCAGTCAATCTTTCCTTTAATTCATTGTCTAAAGGCTTAATATAACTGCTAAAATTTAATTCCTTGCCCCAGGCATTTCTAATATATTTATCTCTTCCGGAAGCATACCTGTAGAATTTGTATTTTATTGGATTTTTCCTGTAATAGTCTTGATGATATTCTTCCGCAGGATAGAATTTATCAAACTTAACAATTTCAGTCGCAATTGGTTCATTAAATCTCCCGCTTTTATTTAATTCCTTTTTGGATTTCTCGGCTAATCTTTTTTGGCCTTCGTTATGGTAAAAAATAGCTGATTTATATTGTTCCCCCCTATCAACAAATTGTCCATTAATATCTGTAGGATTTACCTGTTTCCAGAAAACTTCTAACAATTCATAATACGAAATTAATTCTGGATCATAAAAAACTTGAATCGCTTCCACATGTCCTGTAACTCCGCTTGACACTTCCTCATAAGTTGGATTTTCCTTTTTCCCACCAGTATAACCCGAAATAACAGCAGACACTCCCTTTAATTTTTCAAAGGGTGGCTCCATGCACCAGAAACATCCCCCTGCAAAAGTAGCCACTTCAGTGGTTTCAGAAATTTCTTTATTAAGAATTTTATTTGATTTGCCAAAAAATAGAATAGCAATTATCAATACTAAAGCCAGGTATATTATCTCTTTCATGCCTGAATATTATAAAGATTCTATAAATACTTTTCTAAATAATTAAACAGTGTTTATCACAATAATCTTTAAAAACAATATCTAATCACCTTAACAGATGATAACCTTTGATGAATTAGGACCTGAAAAAATTTTGGAAGTTTATGACCCAAAAACAAAAATGCATGGTTTTACAGTAATAGATAACACAAAAAGAGGTCCTGGCAAAGGAGGCATTAGATTAACCCCCACAGTTACTATTGAAGAAGTTTCAAGATTAGCAAGAACCATGACATTTAAAAATGCATTGGCAGAATTACCATTTGGCGGAGCAAAATCAGGAATAGTTCTGGATCCATCTAAAATCTCAAAAGAACAGAAATTTGAAATCATAAAATCCTTTTCAAAAGCAATAAAGCCTATATGTCCTAAATTGTATATAGCTGGCCCGGACATGAACACAACAGAAGAGGAAATGAAAGTATTTGCAGAAGCTAATGGCTCTTGGAGAGCCTGCACTGGTAAGCCCGCCAATATGTGTGTAAAGCCCGGAATTAAATGTGGTATCCCCCATGAATATGGAAGCACAGGTTTTGGGGTTTATCACTCATTAAAAATCGCAGTTCAGCATGCAAATCTAGATTTAAATAAAATAACAGTTGCAATAGAAGGCTTTGGCAATGTAGGAACTTTTGTAGCAGAATACTTATCAAAAGATAATGTAAAAATAATTGCAGTTTCAGATTCTAAAGGTGTTTGTTATTTAAAAGAAGGCTTTGTATATGAAAAAATGGTGAAAGTTAAAAAAGAAACTGGTTCTGTTATTAATTATCCAAATTGTAAAGTTCTTCCATCTTCAGATATAATTAGTTTAGATGCAGATGTTTTGGTTACAGCAGCAATCCCTGATTTAATCACAGATAAAAACAAGGATAAAGTTAAAGCTAAGATTATAGTTGAAGGTTCAAATATTCCCACTACAATAGATATTGAAGAATACTATCACAACAAAAAAATTTTAATAGTTCCTGATTTTGTTGCAAATGCAGGGGGGGTAATTAGTTCTTACGCAGAATATAAAGGCCATAATCCAAAAACAATGTTTAAATTAGTAGAAAGGAAAATCAAAAAAAATACAGAATTGGTTTTAAAAGAATCTGAAAAATTAAATATTTCTCCAAGAGAAGCTGCAATGAAAATAGCATTAAGAAGAATTAAATAATCTAATACACCAGCTTCCTGTTTATAGCATCCAAAATATGCTTTCTGAATTTTTTAGTTTTTAAAATTAAGTATTTTGTTCTTTCTTTTTGATCTAAATTATTTAATAATTGTGATGTTAAAAACAAATTATTCAATATTATTTCAGACTGTATTGTTTTTTCTAATTCTTTAACCAAATCAAACTTATTTAATAGATCTAAATTTACATTAATTGAATCTGAAATCCTGCTTAAATGTTTCAGCTGTTCAGAATGGTAATCTTCAATATTCATTTTTTATACTATTAAAACAGGATTTAAATACCTTTCTATTTATACTACCTAACAATAGTATTAAATTCAGTAAGAGAAAGGTTTATAAAAGAAATCAGGGAATATAAGGTGTATTAAGAGGTGAATAGTGTGAGTATAATAAAAAAAGATTTTTTAAAACAGATTCTAATTACACATAAGCATCCGGTAAATGCCTTATTTCATCTGATTGGAATAGGTTTTATTGTCCTTGGCTTATGGCTTCATAATATACCATGGATCACTGTAGGCATAATTCTTCCTTGTATGGGCACATTCTATGCATTAAGCCATAAAACAAAAAATATAAAAAAATGCTGGTATGATCAATTAATCAAATTATATTTGTCAAAAATTCAAATTCCGTTCCATATAACTGGTTATTTACTGTTAATAATAAGCCTATGGCAGAATGACTTGCTTTTATTATTAATAGCTGTTTTAATAAAAATTATAGGATATATCGTTGTTTACTCTCATGAAGGAAAAAACCTGGGCGTATTATTTTATTTCCTAGTCCCTAAGCGCAGTTATAAAATCATTAAAAAAAGTATTAAAAAATAATTTTCTTAACATTTACACTATATTTTCCAGCTAATCTTGCAGTTACTTTCTTAAATAATAATCTGCCAATTGGAATATCTTTTTCTTCTAGATTTAAATCAAATATGCTCTGTCCTTTTTTAACCTGGGATGCAATTCCAACAGGAGTCCCAAATGCCTTCTGCATGCCTCTCTGCATTCTGTCCGACCCTGCACCCGTCAACATTCTATTCTCTCTTAAAACGTGATGAGGATAAATTAAAATTCTAAAGAAATAATTTAATCCTAAACTATCATGTAAATGCTTATTAACAAAAACTCTTGCAGACTCTATTGAATTTTGCCTTAACTGAATATCCTGTAAAGAAATCAAACTAACTTTATAAGGTCTTGATTTTCTTTGATCCCCCATTGTAAATCTTATTATCTTTAATTGTGGTATTGCCTTAACAAAACTCTGCTTATTAAATTTAGATTTCCTAGTATAAGGCCTTTTTATTCTTCTATAGCACTTAGCCCTTCTTAATATTACCATTTTTTATTCCACCGAAACCTTTTGAGATACACTTTGCCCAGGCATTCCCTTCTCAAAAGCAACTCTTAATGCGCCTGAATTTCCATGTATATTTGTAATTTTACCCTTTATTACTCTCCCAGCAGGGCTTTTCCAGATCACAGATCTGCCTATTAAAGATTTTGCTTTCTCTTTATCCTCAAATTTACTAACTTTTAAGACCATCTGATTATTTGATTTAGTTCTTTTGCTTCCCCTGAAATTTACTATAACTCCTTCCATACTCCACTTTAACTTTAAACCATTTAAAAAGCTTATTCTTTTACATTTTCCAAATTCTCAAATCTTCTATCTTTAACATTGCCAATAAAAGCAACCTTCATTCGAGGGCGGTATATTTCTTTCAAATAAACTTTAGGGCTATTACAAAAACCATAGATACTTCCACACAATAAACCACCCAATCCCACCAATGCTATAGAAGACGCTATAGAAGGATATACCTGTCCCATAAACTCATGAACGTTTTCTTCTAGTTCTAGTTTAGATATTAACCTTGAAAACATTGCAAGTGCTGAAACTACTAAACCAAGTAACAGGCCATAACGTCCCCCTTCATATGCTAGCTTACTTCCTGATTTCAATTTATTTAAATAAGTTGTAAATAAATCAAGTCTTGGTTTAGATACATTCTCTACAAAAATTTGAGCATTCTGCAATGTCAATATTCCATCTTTATATCTTCCAATACGCCCATCACCATCAGTAATCTTAACACAAGCATCACTAACAAAACTAAACTCAGCCTCCCAAGCTTTAATCTCAACAGGAGTTTTTATTTTCCCTAATTGATCTCTTGTATAACAAATACCATTCAACTCATAATTTCTTATAGGTTCAATAGGATTAACATTTTTAACTAAAACTAAACCTTCTAAGTCTACTTTATTCCTTCCCTTTCTAGGCTGACATATCTTAGCAAAATTCCTAAGCTCATCAAACTCATTACCAAAAGCCCATTCTTTAACTTCGCTATAAGAAGATACGCCTAATAAGCTTAAAATATCACTTACCGATTTATCGGAATCATTAATTAGAAAATCAATTATTTTCGGGATTATATTTTCTTCCCCCATTAATCTTAAAATCTTTTTCCTATTTCTTACAGTGCGATCAAGTTGTCTAAAAGATAATAAATAACTTTCACCCGGAACATAAATTTCATCTTTACCCAATTTTAATTTACAATCAGTAAGTTTAAATGCTCTCACTAGTGATGAAACATCCACTGCACAATTTAAATAATGGTTAGTTTCATTAGGGATAATCAAATTAGGATTTTCATATAGAGGGGCTATTTCATTTTTTATATTCATATTGAAATTTACCTATAAGTAACAAATCCTTTAGTTATACAAACAACAGGCAGTCCAATAACCTGATTTAAAACAACACTCTCACCACCCCTAAAAATTGTAATTTCCGGATCATATCCAATCTCAGGTTTTTTTAAATTTAATGCAGTTATCGTTGGATCCGCTCTTAAACCTATTGCTTCCAATCTTCCCTCTTCTACTTCAACACCATTACCAACATCACGAAGTAACCCTTTTATTTCTACTTGCAAAAGTTCTGTATATGTAATATTAACTCCTTTAATTCCTTCATAAACCTCTCTCCCAGGCACTCTTAAACTCATCTCCCCTGTTATCGTTAAAGAAAAAGCTGAGAAATTTCTAGTAGTTTCTTTACTAACCTTTACTTCTAAGGGTATTCTCCTTGTCCTGTCAGCTACATCCGATACCATTTTAGATAGTTATATTTAACAATATTTAAACCTTTATATTCTTTAGTATACACATTAGAAGTATATTAAAATTTCTATTGAAATTGTTAAATTTTTATAGACAATAATCTTTAAATAATGGTCTTCCCTTCAATATTTAATAAAAGAGGTTGAAAATGAATACTAGTATAAAAATAATAATCGCATTAATCCTGTTATATGGTTTTATAAGTTCTTTCTTTTATATCCAGGAAAATGGTTTCACAACAGCAACAGGATTTTTCATAGCACCTTTAGTCAAAGAAGGATTAATCAGTGGTGTTGGATTCCATAAGTCTTCTTTAGCTTTAGACTCGGAAAAATGTAAAGATCAATGCTATTCAGAAGACACAGCCTGTTTTGGTAATAAAGAAAGAAGATGCGCAGATTCAAACAAAGATGGCTGCAATGAATGGAGCGAAGCTTATCCTTGCATTGGCAATGAAGTTTGCGGCATTAGCAAATGTGGAGACCTAACAGAAAACATTCAACTTAAAGGAAAATTAACAAGGTTAGGAAATTCTATAGGTAAAGCAATACAATTTTCAAGTTGTATAAATGAATGCAATATCGGAGACCGGGTAGCTTGGGGAGAAGGATTTTACAAAGTCTGCGATACAAACTATGACCAAGATCCATGCTATGAATGGAGTATCCCTTATCAATGTCCATATGGCACTTATGCTAGAGCAGGAATATGTATCAAAGAAAAAATGCAGAAAGGTTCTGGTCTGGGAAAATAAAAACTGATTTTAAATCTTCTTTTGATTAAAAACTGTATAACCACATAAGCCGCATGTTTGCCTGTCTTTATGTAACCCTAAAAATGTTCCTGGACCGCATTTAGGGCAATATTGCTTTCTCTTCAAAACTCCACCTTCCACAGAATAATGCTTCCATTTCTGCGATGGTTTTTTATTTTTAACTTTATCTGCCATTTTTACGCTGCCTTAGCCTCAGTTTTAACTTCTTTCTTTTTAGCCTTTTTATGTATTACTTCTATCTGCCCCAAAGTTTCTTTATTCAAATATAAATAAGCGTATATTCTTCCATTTTTAACACCAAACTTCTGCAATATTTTTTTGATTACCACTAAACCCTCATCAGCACTTAAAATCTTGGTTATTTCTTTTTTAGCATCCAAATTAGAAACAGTAGCAGAGTCAAATTCCGCATTAAATACATATTCTTTCCTGTCTAAAATAGGGTTTACTTTTTCAGATATTTTATCTAAATTCATCTTCCTAAACTCTTAAAAAGACTTTATAAATCTATCTTTCAACAGTTAATTTCTAGATTCCTTTATTAAATAATCAGGAGAAGTTTTTAACCCTTTATTCAATGAAACAACTTTAAATTCTATACTTGAATGTTCTATTTTTTTCCATTTATTTATGTCTAATCTTTCTTCAGAACTCCTGTCAAAATGATAAAACCATAATAATCTTCCATTAATATATCCTGATAATTTATTTAAATCTTCAACTCTTTCCCATATCCCATTCATAACTAATTGTTCTATTCAATAATTTCAGTAGCATCGTTCAATCAAGTGAACATCAGGGATAAGGAAAGTTTCTCATCTAACCAAAAAATATTCCAAGTGAGAAATTTGGGTGAACGACTGCAAGAAGTGAACTCTTTATCCTTTGTTCAGGGATTTTTTCTATCCAGAAAAAACACGAGTTGAAATCTGAAAGATTTCCTCGTGAGTATGACACAGATAATTTGCTCCTATTGTTAGAGTGGGGGGGATGTGCTTAGATATTATTCTTTAGTAGTTACAAATAGAAAGATTTAAATATAGGCTTTTTCAAGAGTTAGTATGGCAAAAGCAAGTAACAATGGACTATATATAATCTTCAAAAAAGTTAGCGAGAAACCTCCGGAATATCATTTAATAATGGGTCTAAATATTGGAACACCCCGGCCAATTAGGTATTTAGCAAGAATTATAGACGACCATTATCTTCTAGAACGTTCCTTTGAATCAGTTAATTTTCCCCAGTATGGTGTTTTAGGTATTGCACATACGGAAACAGAGGCAGACAGCAGACTTGCAAAAATTGCAAGAGATGAATTTGTCGGAAAAAGAAATGAGATAGAGCATCCTACTCAAGAACAGGCAGAGCATCATAGAAAATGGAAAAAAAAGTATTGTCCGGGGGTTAAGCCTCAAAAATGGAAGTTTATTGATGAAACAGCAAGTAAATAGAGAACTCATTTAAATTATTTAGTAAGGCACATCCTCGGGGGGGAATTCTGAGCAAATTATCGAGTAATATTTCACATAACGATATATTTAAATTAAATTTTATCTCAAAAGAACAATATAACGCATTTATTGATAAATACATACCAGAAATTCTAAAGCCAAAAGTTAAAAAATATTTTCTTAATATAATAATCTACCTGCAATAAGTTAACAGAATCAAAAAGAAACAAATGTGAACTACTCAGCCCTAAAGGGACTGAGCGTCTGATGAAAGACGCTCTTGAGTTTCTTGCTTCATTGATACATAACTCGTAGGCCTATTTTCTAGTTCCGCTGTTAGTGGTATCTCCACAAGCTTAAATTCGGACAGTTCCTGCCCTATTGCTTTAATTGCTAAATTCTTTATTTCCAATGCTGAATTATAATCCCTTGGGGCTGTAAATCCACAAAGATTGCAGTTATGTATTCTGTTCCAAATCTCTTTTTTAACTGTATTATTACAATTGCTGCATCTTTGTGTTGTTCCCTTATGATTGACAGTTATAAATAGCTTACCAGCGCTTTCAGCCTTGTAAGCTATAAACTGTCTT
>JAHFIJ010000027.1 GCA_023246445.1 Candidatus Woesearchaeota archaeon | reverse complement strand
TTTACAAGATTAAAAAGATTGCGGGAGTAAGGATTTGAACCTTAGTAGGCACTAAGCCATCAGGTTACTTAATTTTGAAATACCTAAGCCTGACCCGTTTGGCCGCTCCGGCACTCCCGCATAAAATTTAGAAGAATCAACTTTATTTAAAAGTATTTATTTTTTTCTTAAAAAATTCTTTTTCTGCCAGGAGTATTCCCTAATCTTAGCAGTAGATCCAAAGCCGCAATAAGCACAAATGCCTTTTTTCTTGTGATAGGAATTGTTGCCACATCTCCTGCATTTATAATGTAAACGAGCAGAAGCCTTTTTACCTTCAGATGGAGTGCCTTTAGTCATTTTAAAACCTCATTATTGTGGGGTTATCAATATTATAGTGTCGCCTCTTATGAAGACTGTGCCTAATTTTCTTTTAATCTGGGCGTTTTCATGTTCTTCTGCATCTGCCAAAACAATATTGATATGGACATCAAATGCTTTTAGAGTTCCTATAATCTGCTTGTTATTTTTAAGCTCTATAATCACTCTTTTATTTTTTGAATGATTTAGCGCATCTAATGGGCGTTCAAATTCTACCATAAATCTCAGCTTATTCTTTTGTTTTTAAAGCTTTGGGTTTTTTGCATTAATAATATATAGAAACTACTTTTTAACTGACTTCTTGATAATAACGTAAACTTTTCTATTGAGAGATCTTACAGGAACATCTGCTTATTCCCAAATTTGATTTTGAAAGCTTTTTAGTTGGACTTTCAGCTAAATAACGGAAACGAAGGGCATAAGGGGGGGTTTCGCCTCAGTTAATACTCTTATACGCATATTAGGGAGAATAACAGAGTAATGGGGGATAGTAAAAGAATATAGGGATGTATTATTCATCAATTATATCAATAAAACGGGATCTTTCATTTTCTTTTCCCCAACCATTTTGTTCATAGTGACTTATTACTAGGGATTTTTTGGCTCTAGAAATTGCAACATAAAATAATCTTAATTCGCTATCTCTCTTTAATGGTTCTAATTCTTTAGTGTAAAATGGAAGGGTTTTTTCATTACAAGATATAAGGAATACATGCTCCCATTCTAAACCCTTAGCACTATGAATTGTGCTCAGTATAACTTTATCTTTGGTTTTATCTTTCTTTTCCAATTCTATTAGTTCATCTAAGAATAAGTTAATTTCTTCTTTAGTGTTTCCACGCTCCCCAAATAGATCAATTAAAACCTGAATATTCTCAATTTTATCCTGGAGTCTTTCTCTATTATCTTTATATTTATTCAAGAGAATATTTCTATATCTAAAATCATCCAAGAATAAAGAAATAGGATTTTTATTAAAGTTATTTAGAACCCGACTTAATTTGTTTATCTCAGATATTTTTTCAAGGTTTAGTTTTATTTCACTGCCATAATTTAATGAATCCACAATAGAACATTTTCTTTTACTTGATATCTCTTCAAATTTCTTGGCAGTGGTCTTACCAAATCCTTCTTGTAAAACAAATATTCTTTCGAAATCAATTAGGGATTGATGATTTATTTTTAATCTTAAAAAAGAAATTATGTCTTTTATCTCTTCTCTCCCAAAAAAATCTTTTGATTTTGATAGGTGGCAAGGAATTTTATTTCTCTTAAATTCTCTTTCTACTTCTTTCCCGATTCTGTTGGTTCTAAATAGCACAGCAATCTGATCTTTTTGAACTTCATTTTTTATTAAGTCCTTAATCTCATAAACAATAAATTCTAACTCTTCATCAAAATTTGAGAAAGATTCTACGGCTACATTGCCAGAATCTTTTTTTGTGCAATTCAACTTTTTATCTATTTTGAATTTCATAGAATTTATGACTTTATTAACCGATTCTATAATGTTCTTACTAGATCTATAATTTTCCTTCAAGAATATTGTCTTTTCATTCTCACTAAAATCAAAGACCAACTGATTCGAGGATCCCCTCCATTCGTAAATATTTTGGCAGTCATCCCCTATAAGGCATAAATTGTTATTCTTTAAAAGATTGAGTATATTTTTTTGAACTACATTAAGATCTTGAGCTTCATCAACCATAATTACCTTAAACTTTTTTGAATAACTTTCTCTTATATCGGAATTTTTGTCTAAAAGCTTGAAAGTTAGAAGAAGAATGTCATCTAAATCTATAGAATTTCTTTTTTTTAGTTCTTCCTCATATTTTTTATATATTTTATTAACATATTTTCTAAGTGCCGGATTCACTCTTATAATTTCATCATCCAATACCTCTTCTATTATTCCTTGCTTAATATTCTCATCCATTGTAAGATTTTCAGAAAGATTTTCAGCTAAAACTCCAACATTTTTGAATCTATTAATCCATCTAGTGAAGTAGTTAACATTTTCAGCTTTTGCTTCTATTTTTTCATTTAATAGTATTTGCCTTACTATCTTCTTTTTATCATATTCATCATGAATTAAAGTAAATTCTGGGCTTATAGACAGACGTTCCGCATTGCTTCTGACTATTTTTAAGAACAAGGAATGCATAGTCCCAACATAAGGGGGTTCTGATCCTGTTCTTTCTATGATCTTCTTTATCATATCCTTAGAAGCTTTATTTGTAAAAGTGGTCATCATAATCTCGCTTGGCTTATAATTATGATTCTGAACAAGATTAGCATATCTTTCAACGACAGTTGTTGTTTTTCCTGTTCCAGCACTAGCAATAATAAGAAGGTTTCCACTTACAAAATTAATAGCTTCCAATTGTTCCTTATTTAGTTCTACTAGACTATTTTCTTTATGCATAGAAAATTTAATGGGAAAGAGTTATTTAAGTTAATGCCTACCCATATTTGAATAATCAACTCTTAAAGAAATGCTAAAAGAAACATTCATAAAGTAATATTAACACGATAATACTATAATATTATCATAATAATATAACATGGCAAAAAAAGAATTTTTTGATAGGAAGAACGAATTGAAGTTTTTACAAGATAGCCATGCAAATTTATCTCCCTCAAATATGCTTGTTCTTTATGGTAGAAGAAGAGTTGGAAAAACTGAACTAGTTAAACAATTTCTAAAAAACATAAAGCGCCATTTTTATTTTTATGTAGAAGTAACTCAAAAGAGTGAAATTTTAAACTACCTCTCTAAAGCAGTAGAAGAGCAACTTGGAGAAAAAATAACCTTTAAAGACTTTTATGAATTTCTAAATTATATAGGTGATAAAACAGATAAAGAACCCTTTGTTTTAGTTATAGACGAGTTTCAAAGATTTTTAGATATTGCTCCAGAATATATCAGCAGTTTACAAAATGCTTGGGATTCAAAATTAAAGCATAAAAAAATTCTTATCTTGCTTCTCAGTTCTTCTATTGGGATGATTCAAAAGATTATGAATAGCAAAGCAGGAGCATTGTATGGAAGAGCACAAAAAATAAAGATCTCTCCATTCAAATATTCAGACTTCAGATTGATGTTCGAAGAATTAAACGAGGAAGAAAAAGTATTGACTTATTGTGTTTTTGGAGGAACCCCCGATTATTTAGATAAATTCAAGAAAAGTAAAGGGGATATTTATGAAAGAATTTTTGAGTTAGTCCTAAAGAAGGGAGCAATTCTTTATGATGAGCCAAAAAATCTATTAGAATATGAAAACGTGAGAATTCACGCAAAGTATAATGCTATTTTGAGAGCAATATCTTCTGGCAAAGAAACTCTAAAAGAAATAGAGGACGTTACTAAGATAGCTTCACAAACGATGCCTGCTTATCTTAGAAGACTTGACGAGCTTCTTGATTTAGTTGGAAGAAAAGATCCTGTCTTGGGTAAAGAAAGACTTGGAAGATATCAGACTAAAGATAACTTTTTCAAATTTTGGTATAAATTTATATTGCCAAACCAAACAGCACTTAACTTAGGCAATACTAAACTTGTTTCTGATTTAATAAAACAAGACTTGAATGCTTATGTCGGCAGAATATTTGAAGAAATAGTAAGAGAGCTCTTAGTTTTATACAATACTAAAAAAATAAAGGGATTGAAGTTAAATTTTGAAAATATAGGCTCTTGGTGGGACAGAAATAGCAACGAGATAGATGTTTTAGCATACAACCTTAAAGAAAAGAATTTCTTACTTGGGGAAGTTAAATGGACAAATAAGCAACTCGATATTGATGTTATTGAAGAATTGGAAAGAAAATCAAAATACCTTAATTATAGCGGAGCCTATAAGTTCTTATTTGTTTCAAAAAATGGATTCACAGAGAAAGCATTAAAGAAAATGCAGGATATTGGAGCAGTCCATCTTGATTTGAAAGAGATTGAAGAGTTATTTTCTAAGGCAGCCCGCAAGTAAAATTATGTTATAACAGTGGTATAAGCTTATTCTTAAATTTGGGATTGAAAGTTTTTCAGAATTTTTGTAAGCCTTTCATTCGTTTATTAAATTACCCAAAGGATTTCTGTAAATTTTAGTTAATCTTCTATGATAGTTGTTAAATTTTACAAAAACTTGTCAGAAAGTATAATTAATATGCTTGGCTTATCTGCTTAAATGGATACAAAAAATCTTATCTGGTGCTTGAATTTAAAGAAAGGAATTAAATTAGTTAATCCCGATATTGATCTGTCTGATAAATATATGGCCAAAGCAGGGGTTTCTTTTGAAGTAACTAAAAAATTAAAAAAATATCAGTGCTGGGCCATAACTGCTGCTTATTATTCAATGTATTTTGGCTTGTATTCTATATTAGCTAAGATAGGGATAAAATGTGAGAATCATTTTTGCAGTTTAGAGCTTATGAGGACTATGTTGGAGGGTTATTTCAGTAATAGTGAATTTAATCTGGTGGTTAAGGCTAGAAAGTTAAATATAGACACAGAACAATATCCTGATAAAGAGATATCTATAAGTGAATATAAAGGCTTAATGAAGGTAGTGCCTGTATTTTTGGTTAAATGCAGATTAATATTAAATGGCTTAAGTATAGAGCAAATTAATGATATAAGAAATGAAATCAATGGCTTGAGATTAGGCTCTGAACAAACTAGGCTGTATGATGCCCCGTAATTAGGTCTCATTTATCAATCTGAGAGGGCACTTCAGGAAGGGGGGAACACCATCAGTTTTTTTAGAATTAAGAATTTGTCGCAGTAATTCATATAAGAAGAGTTCTGTTATTTTTTGCTTTTTTTTAAAAAAATACACTATTTATTCTTAGAAATAGTTTCTCTATAATTTTTAATTTCGCTTTCTGTTAGTTTTGAGTTTATCTCATCAAAATCTGAAATAAATATTTTTGCTTCCTGAAGCATTGCTCTTATTTTAATCTGAAACACCAGCATAATTTTTTATTTTCCATATTGTTGCCACATTATATTTATATAAAATGAGTGATTATTTAAAATTATATGTTTTTCTTCTATCTCTTTTATCAAAGTTCTCTGTTCTTTTAGTGCTTTTATGAAAGACACTTCAGACAGATTAACTTTATGTATTTTATAAGGTAAAAGGTGAAAAGGCAATTCCTCCTTTTCAGATGTAATCATCAAGTCTAAATCGGAGTCTTTATCCGTAGTTGATTCAGCAAAGCTTCCAAAAATTATAATCAGGGTATTTGTGTTTAATTCTTTTAGGAAGATTTTAAATTGAGGATATTTTTCTGAAAATAATTCTGTTTTATATATCTCTGATTGTAATAGAATCGATTTTGTCTGAATATTACCTAAGTTAAGGCTGAAATATTTATTTTTCCCTTCAACTTTGCTTTTTAATATTCTCTTTTTCTCAAGGATTATTAAGACATTTTGGCAGGTTTTAAGAGGAAGTTTTGCAAGTTTGCTTATCTGCCTTAAATAAAACTTAGACTTATAGTCCCCACTATAAAGAGAGATTACGTCAAATTCTTTGTTTCTATTTTGATACATATGTATCTCTTTAGATACACTATTATTTAAATGTTTCTATTTTTTAGAATTAAGAATTTGTCGCAGTAATTCATATAAGGGGGGTTCTGATATTTTTTGCTTCTTTTTGAAAAAGAAGAATTTATTTTGTAGTTTTCTAGAGCAATTCAAAATAAGTTTCTAAACAGCTAATCAGTTACTACTTAACAACTTTACTTTACACTGGCGCAAAGCTTTTAAATTGATTAAAACTAGGATTTTGAATGGCAATTTGGAAATTTAAATCACAAAAAAAAGTTTCAGGCGGAAAGTATCATAGATCCAGAGACAAAAGGAAAAGAGAGATTGGCAGAGAGCCTGCTTTAACATTATTGGGGAAGAAGAGAATTAAATTAATAAGAACGAGAAATAATGGAAGCAAGACTTACTTATTAGGGAATAATAGTGCTAATGTTTATGATCCAAAAACTAAAAAATTTTACAAATTACAAATAAAAACTGTTAAAGACAATAATGCAAATAAGAACTTTATAAGAAGAAACATAATGACCAGAGGTGCTGTTATTGAAACTGAAATGGGTTTGGCTAAGATTAGCAACAGGCCCGGGCAGGAAGGCGCTATTAATGCTATTTTGATTCAAAGTAAGTAGAATTTCTTATTTGTTTTAGAGAATTCTGAAAATATCTATTTATGTAAAATAAGTTTAAATTAGCTCCTATTAGCTAAAAAAAGCTTAGAATGACCTGATTCTTAAAACAAGTAGGTTTATATATAAGTTGTTAGTATTAATATATAAAGATTATTGTTTTAGATGATACAATTGAAAAAAATGGGGTTCTTTTTGGAGGCTATATCCTAATGGCAGGCAATATTAAAAAATGTCCGGAATGTGCAAGCATTAATCTGATTCTTAACAAAGATCGTGGAGAAATGATTTGCAGAGATTGTGGCTTAGTGATTGAAGAGAGAATGATTGATTTTGGCCAGGAATGGACTGAGTTTGATTCTGATCAGGCGTCTAAGAGAAGGAGAACAGGAGCGCCAATGAGCTATCAGAAATTTGATCGTGGCTTAGGAACAGACATAGGGCAGAAAGCAGACATATATCAGTTAGGAAGCAAGGACAGAAATAAATTTTTTAGATTAAGAAAGTGGCAATACAGGATAAGCACTGCAATTGAAAGAAATTTAAAACTAGCATTGGCTGAATTAAAAAGAGTAGCTTCTTTCTTGAAATTACCAAAAAGCGTTGAAGAAGAAAGTGCAAGGGTTTATACAATGGCTGTTCAGAGAGGATTAGTAAGAGGGAGAAGCATGGAGAGCGTTGTTGCTGGTGCATTGTATGCTGCCTGCAGAAGGCATGAAATACCAAGAACTTTAGATGAATTAAGTGAGGCTTCAGGCATAGACAAAAAAGAAATTGGAAGGACTTATAGGTTCATAACAAGAGAATTAGGAATGAGAATTTTACCATCAAATCCTGTAGATTTTATCCCAAGATTCGCATCTAATCTGAGATTAAGCCCTGAAACTCAAAGTCAGGCAGTTCATATATTAGAAAAGGCACAGGATGCAGAATTGACTTCTGGGAGAGGGCCAACTGGAATAGCTGCTGCAAGCCTGTATGTTGCTGCCTTAATGAATAATGAGAAAAGAACGCAGAGAGAAGTTGCAGATGTAGCCGGGATTACTGAAGTTACAATAAGAAATAGATACAAGGAATTATTAAAGAAATTAAATTTAAAAGATAGGTTAAAGAAAAAAGAGAAGGAATAAAAACAGTTTTTACTTTTTTGATTTTTCTTTTTAATTTGAAGTCATTAGTTTGGCAGTTTAATGTAAAAAACAATCTAGCAATAAAACTTTTCATAGAAATCTTTATATAAGCATAAAGTATAAAATCTAATATGCAAAAAAGAGGTCAAAGCACTTTAATAGTATCTGTAGCAATTATCATAATATTAATCCTTGCTATATTTTCCTATTATTCTTCCACATTAACAAAATCTAAATCCATAAAAGACTCTTTAACAATCCCTCAATCAGTTGAAAGTCTCAAATCTACAATACAGGAATGCCTAAAAGATTCATTAGCATATTCTACATATTTAGTTGCTTCACACGGTGGCTCTTTGGATGTTAAAAATTCAATGCAGGTTCCTGAACTCGGCAGAATACAGGTAGGCTATAATAAAGCCTCTAATTCAGTTAATTTACCATCCCAATCTTTAATTGCCTCAGAAATCTCAAATTCAATAGCCTCTGAAGTTGAAGAATGCTCTAATATAAAAGAAAATTTCCCAGGATTAATTTCAGAATTTAATCTTCCGGAAGCATCTGTTATAATTGAAAATAACAAGATAAAAGCCTCTTTGCAATATCCAATTATAGTAAAGAAAGGTTCAACCGAAGCTAAAGTAATGGATGTTTTTGAATCAGATTTAAATGTTAATCTCCCCTTAATATTAAAAACAGCAAATGATTTATTAGATACAATAAAAAATGATCCTGATTATCTTGATTTATATTTTATACAGAATGCTCCGGTTTCAATAACATTTTTGCCTTTGGAGAATGAGCAGGCAGTATTTATTCTAACAGATGAAGACTCACTAATTAAAGACATTCCATTAAGCTTAGTATTTGGAACAGCCTATAAATAAAATACAAAGTATTAAAATTAACTTATTAAATAAAGAGTATTAAAAACAGCTGTATTTTACCACGTTAAATATGGTTATCATATTAAAAAAGAAAGATTTAAATAGCTTAATTTTTAACAAGTTAATATGACTGTAGAACTGAATTTAAAAGAAGGGTTTAAGGAGTTTCTAGATGGAGCAATAGATGAAGAAAAGAAGTCAAGGTTTAAGTTAGCAGTTACAGCCTATTTCAAAGCAATAACCCAGATTTGTGATTTGATAATTTCAAGAAAAAAAGGATACGCTCCAAAAAGTCATTCAGAGAGATTTAGATTACTGGAAAAGGAATTTGCAGTTATCTACTCTTCTGTTGATCGCATTTTTAAGACATATCAGGACACATATTCTATCCCATTAACGAAAGAATCTTGTAAAATAATCAAAGATGAAATCAAAAATATTATCAGGAATGGAGAACTATCTGAAGAGTTCAAAGAAGCTTTATCGAGATTATAAAACCAAAATAATCGATATTGTTATATTTGGCTCTTCAGTAAAGGGAAAATATCTTCCAGCAGACATTGATATAGCAGTTATTTTAAAAAATACAAAAGAATCTGAATTTATCGATCTAATTGAGAAATTTAATTCTTATTTTGACAGGAAAGTTCACCTGAATCTGCTTGCAATTGAAACAGCTTTTCAGAATTCCTTATTTAAAACATTGCTTGAAGAAGGAATCTCGTTAATAGATCAGAAACCACTATACAAAAAACTTGGCTATGAACCCGGTTGCATTTTTAGTATTAATTTAACAAAATTAGACAAGAGCAAAAAAGTTCTGTTTTCATATGCCCTCCATGGTAAAAATAAACAAAAAGGAATATTAAGCAGTCTAAACGGGGGGGAGATAGGTCGGGCGGTTCTTTTTATTCCTATTAGTTATACAGAAGAATTTAAAGCATTTCTTGAACTTTGGAACGTTGATTTCTATATGATGAAAATCTTAAAGATTACTTAGACTTTTTATTTTGGAACAGCCTATAAATAAGAATTAAAAGCTTTGGCTGGTATAATATGTTTTGTTTATAAAATATCTAAAATATAGATAAGAGTTTTTTCTTACAGCTGCAAAATCAGCCAGAATATTAATAAAAGGTTTGAGCTCTGAAAGCCATAACGCTTTTTTATTGTTAACAGCTTCATAATTAATTACTCGAAAATGGTTTCTTTTTCGGGGGTAACATTTATATACCCTTTTACGTTCATTTAATAAAACAATAAGATAAAATAAGAGGTGACCCGAATGAAATATTTAATTCCAATTTTTATAATTTTAGTTTTATTATTCAGTGTTGTAGTTGTTGCTGAGGAAACAGTATTATTTACGATAGGAATCTCTGATGATGAAAAAACTCTTTTAGCAGA
>JAHFIJ010000026.1:4055-10322 GCA_023246445.1 Candidatus Woesearchaeota archaeon | reverse complement strand
ATGAAGAAACTACTTCATTTCTGTACATGAAAATAGACCGCTATTTTCAGTACCGAAGGCGTACCTTCGTGTACAGAAGGCCGAAGCCTTCTTGTATCACACCCAGCGAACAAATGAAAATCTTTTGAGATTGATTTTTAGTGCAATGAAAGGCAAAAAATCAAAGTAAATTCGTGGTGCCTACAAAAAAACTTAATTGTAGTCCCCCGTAATCAAAAGATTTAAATATGTAGTCACCTGTGGTTATGCTATGCATCTCGAAAAAAGAAAAGCTGGGAAAAGTATCAAATATTATCTTGCCCATTCTTACCGGGAAGGCCCAAAAGTCTATAAATTTAGGAAGTACTTGGGACAAGACTTAGCAAAAGAGAAATTGGAAGAAAGAAGACAAATCGCAGAAAAACTTATTTTAGTAGAAATTCACCAATATAATATTCTCAAAGATCCTTTGCATTTTGAATTATCCAGCAAAGAGATAGAAGAAATCAAAGATTTAGAAAAAGAGATTCCTCTCAAAATCACTCATCTTTCTGAAAGCGACTGGAAAACGTTTTCAAAAATATTTGCCTATAATACCAATGCTATAGAGGGAAGCAAACTAAACAAAGAGGAGGTAAAAGAGCTTTTAGAAAAAGACCAATGGCCTGATAAATCCAAAGAAGACATTGCCGAAGCATATGGGGTGGATGAAGCTATAAGGTTCATAAGAGCAACGAAGGAGTATATTTCAGTAGGGCTCATTACTAAAATACACAAAGTTGTTTTCAAGAATTCAAAGTCATTTGCAGGAAAATTACGGAAGAGAGGAGAAGAAGTTGTAGTTATGGATAATAAAGGAAATGTTGTCCATGAAGGGGCTCCATCATCAAGGATAAACCACTTGTTAAAAGAACTTATTGAGTGGTATAATAACAATAGGAAAAAATATCCTGCTTTGGTTCTTGGTGCAGTAGTGCATAATCAATTCGAGAATATCCATCCCTTCGGAGATGGTAATGGTAGGGTTGGGAGAATACTCTTAAACAATATACTCATTAAGCATGGCTTACCGCCTATAAACATAGACTTCAAGAGTAAGGTGGAATACTATCAGTCAATAAGGGCTTACGAGTTTGATAAAAACTTAAGACCCACAATAGAATTATACTTGAAAGAATATAAAATTCTACAAAAAGAATTAGGTGACTACAAAAAGAAGAAAATGTAGTCCTAGAAAATGAAAAAACTCATAACTGAAGAATATGTTTTGGATATTTTTTAATTAATCAAACAACTCCAAAAACAGGAGCAATCACTCCAAAAACAGAAGCAGAACTAACCTCAAAATATCCTCTCCCCCTATTTCAAGCATCAACAGAAGCAATTCCACCAAAACAGAGATGATGTTATCACACAGGCTAGAAAAACAGGATTTCCCATATACAAAGAACAAAATTTCTATGAGGCCATTTTAGATGAATATCAATAAATTATTTGAGGATAGAAAATACCTAAAAGAAGAATTAATCCAAAATCAACACCAAAACATTTATAAACTTAACTTTATATATACAAACTAAAATGGACACATATACACTTAACTTTACCATATTGCAGCTAGAAATCTTCTCCTTATTGTGTGTGAGAGCAGGAGAAAAGCTCAGTCAAAGAGAAATAGCTAAGATACTGAAAGTATCTCCAACTGCTGTCACTAATTCAATAAAAGGTCTGAAAGAAAATCAGCTCATCAAAGTAGAAAAAACTAAAACTATTAATTTTATTTCTTTTAATAGGGAGGATAGAAAAGCCATAGAGCATAAAAGAGTAGAAAATCTAAAAAATATCTACTGTTCAGGGTTATCCACTTATTTAGAGCAAGAACTGGTCGGAGGAACAATTATTTTATTCGGCAGTTACTCATTAGGGGAAGATACAATTGCTTCTGATATAGATATTGCCGTGATAGAAAGAAAGGACAAAATGTTAGAACTAGAGAAATATGAAAAGATTCTCAACAGGAAAATAAATGTTAATTTTTACAAATCTTGGCAAAATATCCAGCAGCACTTAAAAAATAATATACTCAATGGCATTTTGTTGCAGGGGAGCATTGAATTATGAGGCACCTAAAATTATTTGAAGAGTATCTAAAAGAGAGTATAGTTAAAACGGTTACGATAAATAATGAAAGAGCCAAAAGCTTAATTCAGGAATCAGAAAGGAAGTTACGTTCTCTGAATAACAATTTAGAGAAAGTAGGAATTAATGTTGATAATGCCAATGATTATGTAGAACATTGTTATGATATGATTATGTTCTTAATCCGCGCAAAAATGTACTTAGACGGTTATTGTGCAAGTGGTCAAGGGGCGCACGAAGCTGAAGTATCTTACCTACGAAATTTAGGCTTCACTGAAAAAGAAGTTCAATTCATGGATCAGATGCGTTTTTTTAGAAACGGAATTTTATATTATGGGACTGCTTTAGACCAAGAATACGCTGAAAAAGTAGTTGATTTCACTAAAACCCTTTCCCCTAAACTGAAAGAAAAATGCCAAAAATAATAACTGAAGAACATGTTGAAGAGAATGTTTTGGATATTTTTTAATCAATCAAACAACTCCAAAAACAGGAGCAATCACTCCAAAAACAGTAATTACTTAGCTTTCTGAAGCTTTTTAATCTATATTCTTGAACACAAAAATCAACAATAGGTTAAGGCAACTTAAAATCATGAGATCAAGAGACGAAATTCAATATTACAAAACAAAAAGCTCTCGCACTACAATATCTCAAAAATAAGAAGTATAGGGCTTATACCAATGATATTTTTGATTCAGTTCCCACTTCTTTACTTTGTAAATTACTGAATGATGCAATAAGCTTAAAAACATTTCTTTATGAGATTAAAACAATGAAGAGTATCTCAATAATAATCCCCGCTTATAATGAAGAAAGTGTAATAGAAAAAACAGTTAAAAGCTATTTAGATTTCTTTAAAGGTAAAAAATCAGATTTTGAAATAATAATAGTTCCCAATAATTGCAGGGATAAAACTCCAGAAATAGCTGAAAGTTTAAGCAGGAAATACAAGGAAATTAAGTGCAAGAATATCCCTCATAAAGCAGGGAAAGGTGGAGCGGTTTTAGAGGGATTTAAAATAGCTAAAAATGAAATATTATGTTACGTGGATGCTGATAATTCCACTAAACCTGAAATGGTATGGAAGATGATGAATGAGATGGATGATTATGACTGTGTGATGGGAAGCAGATGGTTAAAACATTCTAAAATATTAACTAAACAGCCATTATCAAGAAGAATTGCAAGCAGGGGATTTAATTTATTAGTAAGAGGATTATTAAATTTAAAGTTTACAGATACGCAAAATGGCGGGAAAATATTTAAAAGAGAAATAATTGAGAAAATTATTAATAAAGCTGATGACAGTTCATGGGCCTTTGATGTAGGATTATTGTATTTAATAAAAAAAGAAAATGGAAAAATAAAAGAGATTCCAATAGTGTGGGAAGATTCTGGAAAAAGCAATTTAATAATGTATAAAGTTATTCCACAAATGCTAGTTAAAATAATAAAATTAAGATTTAAGCATTAAAAAAGAAATTCTAAACTCCTTTCTTCTCTAAAATGTTTCACATGTGATTCTTTACCTTTACGATATTCTGATCCAATTAAATAAGCAGGATGAACAACTCTACCTGTCTTTTCTCTTCTATCTTGATATCCTACTCTGATAAATTCCCTATTAAAAGCTATTTCTTCCTGTTTGGGTGGAATATCCCCAGTGTGTTCGTCAATATAAGTAACCAACCCACCATTATATCCTGGAATTTTTACAGAATCCATATATTCAGAAAGATGTAACATAAGATCAAAATCATGCCAGGAAATAGGATCCCCCTCCATTCTTAAAACAAATAAATATCTATCTTCTTGTGCTTCTAATCCTTTGGGAAAGACATCATCTACTAGCCTTACAAGTAGCTCCTCTATGCTTTTTCTTTTTGGTCTGTTTTCTTTTTTATCTTTTAAGTCAAGTGCTTCATCAAGAAGTGGTTTTATATCCGGTGTAACAGTAGAAGATGCATTTTCTTCTCCAGAAAACACATCTTCGCCATAAAGCCTTTTGATATAATCGGGCATCCATGCGTTAGGCATTGGGCGTAAATAAACTGCACAACAAACTACAGGTATTCTACTAAAATCTCTTTTTGTATGAATGATCACTGGCTTCTTTTTAGTAGAACTTTTCATAACTATCTCATGAATAATCTTCTGTTCGATTGCACTTAATTCTTCTTTATTTTGTAAACAAAAATGCGGCTTAATACTTTCATCCTCATTTCTGGATAGATTAAAATCGAAGATATTCATAAAAAACCCATGATTTTTAACATATTTATAGCTTTCTCCCTAAAATTCATAATACTTATAAATAAAATTTTAAGAGTTTAAAACCAATGAAGGCTTTGATACTGGCGGCTGGTTTTGGAACTAGATTGAATCATGTAAGCCAAAATAAAGCTAAGGCGTTTATAGAAATTAATGGAAAACCAGTTATAGATTATATAGTAAATAATTTAAGTAATGTTAAAGAGATAGATGAGATTATATTAATTACAAATAATAAATTTTATAATAATTTCCTAGAATGGGAGAATAAGAATAATCATAAGATAACACTTTTAAATAATGGTGTTGATAAAGTAGAAGACAGAAAAGGGGCTATTGGGGATGCATACTTCACAATAAAAAAGGCTAATATTAATGATGATTTACTTATAATAGGATCTGATAATTTATTTGATTTTCAATTAAGCAGTTTTGTTAAAGATTTTCTAAGTAAAAAATCAAGCATGATAGTAGTGAGATATGAAATTCCTGAGAGAAGACATTTATTCGGGAATGTTTTATTTGATGAAAAAATGAAGGTTATTAGTTTCGTTGAAAAGCCCGAAAAGCCTGAAAGTGAATTTGCTGCTTCATGTATCTATCTTTATCCCAAAGAAGTTTTAAATTTATTTGATAAGTATATTAAGGAAGAAAAAAACCACGACCAGCCAGGAAGATTTGTGGGTTATTTACTAGAACAAAAAAAAGACGTTTATGCTTTTAAACTAGAGGGGAGATGGTTTGATATTGGCAATTTGGAAACTTTAAAAGAGGCTATAAATAGTTATTCTTAATGGGGAATGAAATTAAGAGTGATAATTTTATAAAGTTTAATTTTAACTAATTTGTTTTATGAATAATGTTAACAATAATGGGCCTAAAAAGAATGTATATGAACAGATTCTTGAAGAGGAATTGAAAGCATATGGATTAAAGAGTGATTATAAATTAGTTCATAACGGAAAACAACGTCTTCAACATATAATTATAAAAGATGTTCCTAGGTTTAGATTTTGGGATTATGTGTTGCTAAAGAAAGTGCTGGTGGTTGGAGAAATAACTGTTGAACCAAAATTACGCTGTGTAAAAGAAAAACCCGGTTTAGCATATGGTGCGCTTGAATTCAGGGTTTTAGATAATGGGTTTAAAGAGCATATCTCAAGTGCAATTGGACGAGTGACTGAGAGATTAGCAAGATTACAGTGATAGAATAATCTTTATATAACTGGTTAATTATTAATTTTTAATGGTTAAGAAGAAAAATCATAAATTTTTAAAAACAATTGCAGTTATAGTGTCTATAGTTGTATTAATTTTAGTTTTGGGCAAATTAGATATAAATGTAAAGAAAAACATAATTGCAATAATACCCATAGAAGGAATGATATTAGGTGATGAGTCTGGCTCACCTTTTGGGGATAAGATTGTAGTTTCTACAGATGTTATAGATTTCTTAGAGAAGGCAAAGGAAGATAAAAACATTAAAGGAATAATATTAGAAATAAATTCTCCAGGTGGAAGCGCTTTAGCAAGCAAAGAAATAGTTGATAAGGTAAAAAGCATTGACAAGCCAATTGTTTCCTGGATTAGAGAGGTTGGAGCTTCAGGCGCTTATTGGGTTGCTTCAGCTTCAGACAAAATTATTGCAGATGAGCTAAGTATAACCGGCAGTATAGGGGTAATATCCTCTTATCTGGAATTTTCAGGTTTATTGGAAAGTTATAATGTTACGTATGAAGATTTGAAAACGGGAAAGTATAAAGGAATTCAAAGCCCTTACAAAAGATTAACTGATGAAGAAAGGGAAATTTTAATGAAAAAATTAGAGATAATACATAATATATTTGCAGATGATGTTTCCAAGAACAGAAATAA
>JAHFIJ010000026.1:0-4045 GCA_023246445.1 Candidatus Woesearchaeota archaeon | reverse complement strand
TTAGCTAATGGTTTATTTTACTTAGGAAAAGAAGCTAAAGATTTAGGCTTAATAGATGAATTAGGCGGAAAAGAATTGGCAATTAATATAACTAAACAATTAGCAAACATAACCGAAGCTAAAACTGTAAGATATGAAAAGGAAAGAGGATTGAGTGATTTATTGCAGAAATTTGGAGCCAATGCATTTTATTCTTTTGGAAAGGGTTTTAGCAGTATTCTAGTCAGGAAAGAAGGGATAAGACTGGAATGAGATTAGTTGAAAAACATTATAACAAATTAGCCGGGATTTATGATATTAGATGGAAGAAGTATAATAATAAAACTGCTGAAGAGATAATTAAAAATATAGATATTAAAAACAGTTTAAAGATATTGGATGCTGGCTGTGGAACTGGTGTTTTAATTCATAAGTTATTAGAGAAGAATTCTAAAGTTAATATCACCGGAATAGATATATCTGAAGAAATGTTAAAAATTGCTAAATATAAGTTTAATAAAAATGTTAAATTAATAAATAGCGATGTTGAAGATTTAAAATTAAAAAATAAATTTGATTTAATAATTTTTAATAGTAATACACATTATTTAAACGATCTGAATAAAGTTATTAAAGATTTTAAAAAACTATTAAACGAAAATGGGAAATTAATATTAGTTGACTGGAGTAAAGATTCTATTTTATTTAAGATATTAAATTTATACTGGAAATTAAAAATTAAGTCATTTAAAAGAATTTATACAACCAACAGAGTTAAAGAGATATTAACTAATAATGGGTTTAAGATAGAAAAAGCGTATAATTTTAAGATTGATTCATGGAAATTGTATTTAATTAAAGCCAAAGTTTAAAAATAAGATTTACTGAATAAAAAAATGGGAAAAAAGAGCTTGATTAAGTTTATTGGATTAGTATTGTTTTTGTTAATTGTTCTTTACATATTTAACTTTACTGAACTGGGTGGAAATTTAAAAAGTGCAGATGGAAGAGTAATGGTTGAGCAGGAATTATCTGGATTTATTGATAGTTTTGGGGTTATAAGCCCTATAATTTTTATTTTAATTTATGCAATATTGGTTGCTTTTTTATTTCCTGCTACTATTCTAACCTTTATAGGGGCAGCTTTATTTGGAATAAAAGGCTTTATATTTAACTTAATCGGTGCAAGCATTGGTGCTTCTTTGAGTTTTTTAATTGCGAGAGGATTAGGAAAAGATTTCGTTGAAAAAATATTTAAGAATAAGAAACTATATGCAAATTTAGAGAACAATGGCTTTAACACAATATTTATTTTAAGATTGATTCCAATAATTCCTTTTAATGTGCTGGATTATATTGCAGGGATTACAAAAATAAAATTTAAGGATTATTTCTTTGCTACATTAATCGGGATGATGCCAGGTGCTTTTATTTATACTTATTTATTTGCTATATTATCTGATAAGGTTTTGTTTGGGAAGATAAGTTTTAATGATTTAATCAGGAAAGAGATTTTAATTCCAATTATATTATTCATTTTATTAGTTGTTTTGCCTGTAATTTTTAAAAATAAGATTAAGAAAATGTTGAAAACTACTAAATCATAAGAATCCTTAAGTTTTTTCTTTCGACTGCATCTCTCAAAGTTTTTCCTAATTTGCTTTGTTTATGGATTCTTATATCGCCTTCTTTTGAAGATGTGGCTGAGAATAAATATTCATTACCAACATAGAAATCCAAATTTTTATTTTTTATGTTAGTCAGGAAGATCATATATTTATTGCTTTGATCTAAAGTGTAATTAACTTCTTCGCCTTCAGCTTCCGGAGTTTCTTGTTCACCAAATTCCTTTACATCAAGACTAATACCTAATTTCTTTTCAATTTTGTCAATATTAGAGCCCTGCTTACCGATAATTCTTGCTATATCATCTGAGTTAACATAGATTGTTGCCTTATTTGAATTCTGCATTTCTACCTTAACATTATCAGAATATCTCTGCATTTCAGTTTCAATCTGCTTTGTTGCTAATTTATGCATTGGTGTTTCTTTTCCTGCAGTTAGAGATACAGGGACTATAACTGTCTGCTCACCATAGCTATAGATTTCATATTCCAGTTTCTTAGTTAAAAAATCCAAAACTTCAACAACTGGCCTTGATAAATCTGCTTCTGTCATTCCTGTCGGGACTTTAACTGTAATCTTTAAAATTAAAACTTTAGCTAAATTTCCCTTATCCATAAATATAATTGTGTCTAAAACTGAGGGTATTATTCCAGTATCAATTCTCCCAATAAATCTCTGGACTGCATCAATAGCGTTAGCTGCGTGCAGAACACCAATTACCATTGAACCACCTAATCTTAAATCTACAAATAGTTTAAAATCCGGAGTGTCCCGCATTTCATCAAAGATAATTGCATCAGGCCTCGATAAAAATAAAATATCGTGAATCTCCTGTGAAGATGTAAAGTTTTTGGAATATTGCGTAATATCGTCAGATAAAACCAGGTCTCTTGGGGATTCTACTGTTTTTGTAATTTTCTTAGCAAAGTTATAATATTCACCTATGGCTGCAGCTAGAGTAGATTTTCCTGAGCCGGTAGCACCTGCAATAATCAAGCCATTAACTTTTGTTTTAATCCTGTCCAAGATTTCTTCCGGTAAATTATAATCTTCTAATGTTAATTTTTTAATTGGCCTTACTGCTGTAATTTCCCAACCGTCTGATACTGGCGGGCGAACAATAACAATTCTATAATTTTTATATTGAACTATAGTAGAACCTTTTCTTGAAATTTCAACAAAAGATTTAGGATCTGCTCTTGTAGCCTCTACTATTTCCTTTGCAATATCCCTTACAGCTTCTGATTTTAATTTATTTGCAACTGTAACTAACTCCCAATTTCCCGGAAAACCTTTTTTAGCTTTAACATCGCAATCTTCTTTTATATGCACTGACATTGTGGTATCATCAAAAAAGCTTTCTAATTTCAATGCTTTTACTAATCTCTTTAACTCGACAAATTTAACTTCTACACCAATGGCTTTTGCACTTTCTGCCTGGATAAAATCTGCTGTAATTAAAACTGCATTTTCATTATAAGCCAGGTCTCTTATTAAGGAATCAATTTCTCCACCTGCTTTTGCATATTTAATCTGATATAGATTAGGTCTTTCGCCTACGAATTCAATCTCTACATCTTCTTTTTTTAATTTTTGTAAGTCTTGCAATTCTTCTAAGCCCAATAAACCAGTTTCCTGCCCTTTATTTGCCTGATTTTCAAGTTCTGCCAATACTGCTTTAGGAATTAGTATTTTACCCTTTAATTTGCCTTCTTTAATTAATTTAGAAGCTACTTTTTCTATTACGACTGACGTGTCTAAAACATACTTATTATCCATAGAATCTTAAGATAAAATGATGTTTTTATTACTTTTGGTTTAGTTTTATAGGCATAAATAGGTTTTTAAATATTTGAATTATGTTAAAAGAATGAAAATTAAATATACACTAATACTGTTTTTAATAATTTTAATCAGTTGTAGTAAAATAGAGAATAAGATCTGTTTAAAAGATAAATGCTTTAATGTTGAAATCGCCGATAGTAATGAAGAAAGAAGTGAAGGTTTAATGTTTAGAGATAGTTTAGATCTAGATAAAGGGATGCTGTTTATATTTGATGAAGAAGGGAAATATGATTTTTGGATGAAAAATATGAAAATTCCATTAGACATAATATGGATTAATGAAGATAAAGAAGCTGTTTATGTTCATAAGAATACTCCGCCATGCCCTGAAAATGTTTGTTTTTCTGTAGTCCCCGATAAAGAGGCCAAATATGTTTTAGAAATAAACCCGGGAGTAATTGATATAAATATTGGAGATAAATTAGAGATTGATTATGGAAGAGATAATTAAAATTAATAGTTTAGAACTTAAATTTTTGGTTGAAGGTAAGGGAAAAAATATATTATTTGTGCACGGATTAAATTCTAACTATAATTTATTAAAGAAGATTATTTCAAAATTATCTAAAAACTATAAATGCTGGGCTTTAAATCT
>JAHFIJ010000010.1:856-28414 GCA_023246445.1 Candidatus Woesearchaeota archaeon | reverse complement strand
TATAAAAATCTTTAAATATACCAACACTCTCTAAATTACATGTTTTTTTGGAGAAAAAAGAGGGAAATAGAATTTAATTATAAGTGGCAGCTACTTCAGTATGCCTTAAAAAATTCCTTTTCAAATGTAAAAGGGGATATAGATAGCTTAGTTTCAACACAAATTTCAACAGAAAAGCGCTTTGAAGAAATCTTCGCTAGGTTAAACAGGGTTGAAGCCATCTTGGAAACTGTCTCAACAATAGCTTTAACTAAAGAACAACCATTAATCCAACCAATAAAACAACTACCTGAAAAACCACAACAACTAACAAAACAAGACAAATTAGAAGTTTGGCAAAGAGCCTTTGAATCTTTAACAGAAACGCAAAAATCTTTTTTTATTCGCTTATCAGTATTATTAAAGGAATCCAACACAGGTTGGCTTCCAATGAAATTAATAACTCAAGATTTATATCCCAATAAAGCCTATGAAGATATCAAGCCAATGATCTCTATTTTTGTTAAGAATATAGAAGAGTTAGGTTTTATAGAAAAAACAAGAAAAGGGCGTCAAATCTTCCTTTCTATTACAGAAAGAGGTAAATCATTACTCCCGGACCAATTAAAAGCAAAAAAAGAGGTTGAAAATGATAATAGAAACAATAACTAAGCTTATCTTAGCAGTAATACTGGCTAGTTTTATAGGTTACGAAAGGGAAAAAATTCACAGAGCCGCAGGTTTAAGAACACATATTTTGGTTTGTCTGACTTCAACTATATTAACAGTTGCATCTCTTTCAATTAATATCCCTAATATTGACCCGACAAGAATAGCTGCAGCCATTATGACTGGTATGGGGTTTATCGGTGCAGGCACTATCTTGCATTTAAAGGGTAAAGTGATAGGTATAACTACGGCAGCATCATTATTTTTCATATCAGGTGTTGGTATAATAATTGGTTTTTCTCAATATCTTTTAGCAATTTTATCCACAATTCTGGCCTGTTTAATATTAATAGAAGGTAGAAAAATAAAGAGAATATTGAAAATTAAATAAAACCCTTTGTTTCTTATATCTGTCCATTTTATGTTTTTTAAATGCAATATTTAATACCTATAAGCCTTGTAGCTATTGTTGTGATAAAATGGGAGGTCTCTCACTTTTTTAGGAAGTGACGGTTATCGTTTCATCTTGCCACCAATATGGAATGCCTTATTAAATATTTCTATCTATGGGGCTTATACATTGAAAATAACTAAAATAATTTTTATTTCAAAAAACGTTATATATACTGCAAAAAATATATTTCCCAATATTTATTACAGTAGACACATTGATATATTCGGATTCTTTTTGGTTTTTCTCAATATCTTTTAGCAATTTTATCCACAATTCTGGCCTGTTTAATATTAATAGAAGGTAGAAAATTAAAAAAATTATTGAAAATTAAATAAAACTAAAATCTAACACCAGTAACTCTTTTTAATACCATCCCAGGTCTAGATCTCACACTTCTGGGTTTTCCTAGTCTACCTCGTCTATAATCCTCACCTTTTTCTAAAGTCAATAGTTCTAATTCTTCTCTAGCATTTGTTAAAAACGTTTGTCTGTCGTTTTCTTTTATCCACGAATACCCCACACCATCTTCTGCTACCTCAACAATCCTTCCTATATGAACAACGTCCTTCCCCCTAGCGAATATTGTTAATCCTCTTAAGGGGTCATTCTCCACTAAATGGTTCAATAATCCTTCTCTTACCTTTCTAACGTTTCGTTGTGGGTTAGGTAATCCCTCCATTCACCATATTGCTTTAATATTGCTGTCTCTTGGATTGCCATATAAAACATTAAACATTTTTAGATTTAAGTTTTCTCTACCATATTTTAAACTAACCCAACTTTTCTTTCCTTCTGGGCCTACATATGAAAAAGGGTAAACCTTGACTACTTCTCCATTTCCATTGTTATCCCCACCTTTTCTCAAGTCTTTCATACTAATTAAAATCCTAAATTTCTCCTTTTAAAACCTTCTGTTAAAACTTTTAATCAAAAACAACAATATTTAAGCAAGAATTTAATTAAAAATAATTTAAAACATTTAATCGTTTTTTTATAAATGGCTGAATTTTATACTTTTGGCCATAACCCATTAAAAAACAGATGTTTTGCAATGTTCTCTATAGTAATTAGGCTATCTTAAAAGACTCATCTTCTGTTCTTTTATTATTTATTAATTCCCTTCGGGTTTTTTTTATTGATAATCTCAAAGCACCTTCATTACCCCTATGGTCAATAATCCCTATAAACTTCCTAGCTAAAACAGGTATTTCTGGATTATCCCTCCATTTCATAGCTAAATCCTCTAAAACTTTTCTTTTAGATTTCCCACTAAACCTTATTCTTTGAGTTCGGTTTAAAGCACTGGCAAAAATTTTAGCTAATCCAGAGTCTTCACTATCCATTAAACTATCGTATATCTCATTTCGTGGAATTTTAAAAAACTCACCACTATTATCCTTACCAAGATAATCATATTCTAACCAGCCTGCTAATTGTATTGGCAAACTACCAAAACCTTCTAATTCAACACTCTCTACTCCACGATTATAAAAAATCCGACCGCCTTTATATTCTATTCCCATGTTCATTCTTCAAAGCCATTAATATTTAAATCTATCTTTTTTAAGAAACTAAAACTAATCTAAATCTAACAACTAAAACTTTTAATCAAAAACAATATCTTTTAGAATCTTAAATTTTAATCAAAAACAACGATATTTAGACTTTTAACGTAAAACCTACTAAAAAAGTGCGTATAAATGAATAAAAACTCACTTAAAAAAGTTCTGATAAGACAGATTATGCGTAATTTCTTACATAAAGCCCAGAACTCATAAGTTTTCGAGGGAAAAAACTTCGCCTAATTCTATAAGTTCAACGAAATTTTTTCTTCGGCTGAAATTTAAAGCTCTTATTTGCCAAATCCCCACCCAATGGCGCACGCAACGATAACTTTATTAAGTAGTAACTTTTTCAACACCCTATGGATCCATCAGGATTAGCAGAAATAATTCGACCAGAAATGTTACTTGAACAACACCAATTTCAAATTACACAGACTCTAAAAGTCTTAGGAAGTCTAGGACTACTAGAAAGATTAGATAAAAGAGTGAAGAATGAAGGTCTTTCTAATCCCCAACTTTTAATTGATTCGGTGAAAGATAAAAGGTATGAGAGAGTTCAAGGAATTGGAGATGATTTTATTCCTGATTCTGACTTATATAATGCAATTGGTTCAATTTACCCTCTTTTAGATAGAAAACAAAGAGATAAAGTTATCTGGGCTCATCTGAATCAATTTGATGGACTAAATTATTTAGCAGTCAATTCAAATCACACCCCAAACATTCGAGAGCCGTTACTTTTAACCGACATAACAATTGCTAGACCTTTGTATTGGCCAGGATTGGAGGATGAACGTAGATTATGGGACGGAAAAGAAAGTTTTGTAGAATTGCAAAAAGAAATTATGGTTGAAAATGGCTTATTTGATCCTACTAAGGTAAAAAGTGATTTCTTAGTTGCTTATGCTTTAATGAGAAAGGATTTTACTTCTTTTGGAAACGATTATATACAATCAGCAAATCCAGAATTCTTAGATAGAGTTATTAAAGGGATTGTGGCCTTAAGATTTGCTGGAAGAACTTCGAGTTCAAAGATTAAGGAAGGAAAAAATAGACTTTATGAATTATTACCAAAATCTGTTCATGATAGGATTGAACCTCTAAGACAAGAAGCAGACTGGACATGTGCAAATCAATTTATGTAAAAATATTTGGTAGAAAATGCAAACATCATATTGCTGGTTTATTTGTGCCTAGCCCCATTTAAGTTATACAACCTAGCCAATAATGAAGATTTATATACATGAGCTCTATTCTACAAAAATGACACCAGAAGAATTCCTAAAACAACTAGTAATCGAACTTAAGATTATTAAACTATCTCCTCATACAATAAGAAAATATCTGGCTGTGAATAAAGGATTGCTTAATCTAATACAAAAAACGCCAGAAGAAATAGATGAAAAACACATAAAATTTTATATGGCAGAAAAGCTTTCAGATAAAGTATCAACAACAATAATCCAGGCTCTTTCATCAATAAGATTCGCCTACACAACAATATTAAAAAAAGACCCAACTCTAAATATAAGAAGGCCAAAAAAAGAAACAAAAATACCATCAGTTCTAACTAAAGAAGAAGTTAAATCACTGTTAAATGCAACAAAAACTAAAAAATCAAGAATTATGCTTTCCTTATTATATGGTGCAGGACTAAGAGTTTCAGAATTAGTAAACTTAAAAAAACAGGATATTCATTTTGAAGAGGGTATTGGTTATATAAAACAGTCTAAGGGAAGAAAAGATAGAGTCTTTAATATCCCAAAAGGCTTGGTTGAAGGCCTAAACCTTTGCTTCCAGAATTCAAAAGAGTATTTATTTGAAAGTAAGAGGGGAAGATTATCACCAAGAAATATCCAGAAAATAGTTGAAAAAGCAGCAAAAAGAGCAGGAATACAAAAGCAAGTTCATCCACACACATTAAGGCATTCCTTTGCAACACATTTGCTGGAAGATGGCACAGATTTAAGAAAAATTCAGGAATTATTAGGTCATTCTCATTTAGATACAACTCAAAAATATATACATATTTCTACCAAGCAATTAAGAGATGTTAAATCCCCTTTTGATAATTTATGAAATATCTGAGCCTAAATCTACAAATTCAATTCAAAAATAGATAAAAATATCCCCTTTTCTCTTCTATATCGGCTTTGTCTTACTGTAGACTAATAACTCAAATAATTTCTTTATAAGCCCTCTTTAAAATTTCCGTAAATATTACTAATATTCTTATTAAAGTTATACAAAAAATTCAGAAAATTTTCAATTTTTTACCTTAACATCATATTAAACCCCTCAATAGTCTAATCTATATGAAAAAATTAATCTTAATCCTTTTATTGATCCCGGAAGTCTCAGCCTTAATAGTTACAGAATTCATGCCAAATCCCGAAGGCCCAGATGAGGATTTAGAATGGATCGAATTATATAATTCCTACAATAATTCAATGAACCTTCAGGATTTTTATTTAAATGGAAAAATTTTGCCAAATCTTCAGGTTAATCCAAAAGAAACAGTAGTATTAGTAAGGCAGTTATTGGATAAAGACAATGATAGTTTCAGCTTTGAAAAACAATATGGTAATCAGGACAATATCTGGAATGAAAATTTTACAGCAATAGAATCCTCCTTCTCTTTAAGCAACACAAATGGGGCTATTAATTTAACAAACCTAACATATACAGAACTAATCCATTACGACACCTCAACCGAAGGATTTAGTTTTGTAAAAGAAAGTTTAAATGGAAGCTTTACAATTAGTGTAATAAAAAATGGAGAGCCAGGAAAATTTAATATCCTCTCAATTGAAAAGAATTTAACTGAAAACAATTCTACTAATGAAACACAGCAGATAAATCAAAGTATTAAATTAGAGATTATAGAATTTATGCCAAATCCTAAAGGCGTTGACAATGATAAGCCTCCGAATGGAGAATGGATAAAAATAAAAAATTTAGGAGATCCATTAAATCTCGAAAACTTTTATTTGGAAGATAATTCAAACGGAAAATTATTTATTACAAGCTCAAATATAGATGGAAATATTTTTCTTAATACAAATGAAATATTAAAAGTTTATAGGAATACTTTAGAAGATTTTTCTTTAAACAATAATGCAGACACAATAAAATTAAAGTATAATAATACTTTATTTGATTCGGTTTCATACACATCTTCTTTAGAAGGTATATCCTGGAAAAAAATTAATAATTCATGGATTTCAGAGGAAGAAAAAGAATTTCAGGAAGAAAAAGAAACAGAGAATTACATAAAAATAGAAAAAGTTTACGGCAAAATAAATTTTGATAATACTCTTTATATAAAATTAAACATTTATTACAAAGAAGAATTAGATGATAATGATGTAGTTTTATACATAGAGAACATAACAGATAAAATTAAATTACAATTATATTCTGAAAATATTAATTATTCTCTGTTATTGCCATTAAAAATAAAATCAAACTGTGATAATGAATTTAATGAAGGAAATTATTTTATTATCGCTTCAGGTATTTCAACTTATGATAAAAAAAGAATCTTTGTTGAAAGCAATGAAAAATGTGATTTAGGGCTTAGCGGTATTAATTTAAAAGAATCAAAATCCATTATAGTAACAGAAACAACAATAACCAAACCCATAGAAGAACTAAAAAATCCAGTTTTAAAAGAAAAGGAAAATGTTATAAACACTAAAGAGACGCTTTACACGTCCAAAGAGTCACAGATTCAATCTTATGCATTAATTTTATTTGTAGCTCTTTTGATACTCATAACAGGTGCATTAATCTATGGAAGATGGGAAAATACACACAAGGATAATATTGGAAGTAGTTGGGGCTCCGAAAGAACACGTAGAAAAAACTATGGGTATGATTTTGGAGAATATAAAAAATAATAAAAGCTGGGAAATATTGGATTCAACAATAGCCCCCCCAGAACAGATAGAAAAATTATTTAGTTCATTTACAGAAATAGAGCTTAATTTTAAGACTTTAGCACAAATAATTGGTTTTTGTTTTGATTTCATGCCGAGCTCAATAGAAATTCTTTCACCTTCAGAATTAAAAATTGAAAATATAAGTGCGAATGGATTAATTAATGATTTAATTGCAAGATTACACCGATATGATATGTTCTTAAAAAATTTACACGCTGAAAACACAGTTCTCAAACAGGAAAAAGAGAAAAAGTAATAATAAGATAAGAATTGTTTTATCCTATCGCTTCTTAAATCTAGAATAAACTTCTTTAACGCCCTTAGGTTTAAGTGGCCTCTTACTAATGCTATAAAACACATAAACAATAATACCTAATAAAATAAATGCAACTATTAAATATCTTGCATCAACAGATTCTCTTTGCTTTTTATTCACAACCTCGCTTAAATTTTTCTTCATAAATGGAAAATCCTCTTCTATGGTTTCAGGAGTTTCTTTTTCAGGCTCTTTTGTTTCACCTAACACATTAACACTAACTTCCATCTTCACACTTCCCTTATCAGATAAAATATTCAAAAACCCACCATAACTACCAGAAATAGCATTTCTATCTTCATTAATGATTAAATTAACATTATAAATCTGGTCTTTCTTTAATACCCCAACATCACTAACATTGATACTAACAATCTCTTTTATATCCCCCGATAAGATAACCTCAACATTTTCAATATTTTCTAAAGCCATAAATCTTACAAAACCACTTTTACTTTCTTTATTCTGTATTGTAACCCCAATATTATCGTTCTCAGTTAAAAATTTTATTAAATCTTTTTTCACTTCAATAGGTTTTTTCTCATCAATTATTGGTTTCTCTTCTTTAATTCCTTTTCCAACTATAGGAATCTTATAAATTTTTAAGCCAGAATCAATGAATACATAATCTATATTAAAATATGAATCTTTCACTTTAAATATCAAATCCTTTCTATCTTTTGGATTTAATTCTAAAGAATCTCTAAAGGGTATTGAAAAATTATTCTCCAATGGCTTAACATTTATACTTTCACTTCCAAGATTGAACAATTTTATTCTGAATTCATCGCCGCTTAATTTAACAATTGGTGTTTCAATTCTTACCCCATTAAAAGTTTTTAAAGTAAAATTCTCTTCCTCAATAAATTCTTTTAAAAAACCATTATCCAAAAATCCACCTTTAATTACTAGCTTATACACCCCCTCTATAAAATTTTCAGGGATATAGAAATATAAATAATCTTTATTGTTTAATCTACCAAATATTAATCCGGGTTTATATTCTGTTTTATCTGGCTTGATTATATAAACCTCTTTCTCTAAAATCATTTTATTAAAAGAATATTCTAACTGATAAGTCTCACCGGGAGCAATAGTAGTATAATATCCCTCAAAATTTACTATATTAACAGCACTAACATTAATAACTAATATCAAAATCAGCAAAACTAAAATTAATATTTTCATTTTCAAAAAGCTCATTTTCTTAATAATTTCTTAGCCTCTTCTATGGACTTCTCTAATTCAGATTCAACAGCTGTTTTCGTCTGATTTACGGGTTTAAACAATTTTCCACTAAAGCTTCCACTATTCTTCTTCTTTTCTGTTTGTTTATTAAATAATTGTGCTGTAAAAGGCTTAAACTCAAATTTATTCTCTGATTTATTCTCTTTCTTACTACCTTTAAGTTTTTTTAATCCGAATATCACTAATACCACTAAAACTAAAATAATAACTATAATTAATATTGTTTTTCCACTTCCACTGCTCTCTTCTGTAGGTTCCTTATCTAAAACAGGTTTCTCTTCCTCTTTTACACAATCAATAGGGCAGTTTATCTCATCTTCCCCGCTTTCCCTGTCGCATACCCTATCATCATTGCAAGGTCCCTGATCCATATTTGTTTTGGTTGGTTTTGGTTCAGAAGTCCCAATACAATCTCTCGGACAAGTATCTTCATCCTCCCCTAGTTCAGACTCACAAACACCATCTCTATCACAAGTAATCGATCCAGGAGCAATTTTAGTAAAGTCTCCAGTGACTAAATCAGATAATGCAATTAAAGCCAAAACTGTATCTAATGTATTTCCATTCCAGCTTCCATCATCGCTCTGTTTATTTTTCAAAAATTCTCTGGCTTTCTGAACTTCGTTTCCTGTTTCTTGCCCAAAAGCAATTAAAGCAAATGCAGTTGCACTTACGCTGTTATCGAAGCCACCATTTGCCCCCTGTTTTGCCTTAAGGTCTTTTAAAAATCTTTCTTCATTTGTTATCAAACGCAATAAAGATAAATGTAAGGGGGAATTCGGATCAAAATTCTGTTTCAAAAAAGATATAATATTAAAATCTGCTTCAGCTTCCATCAAAGCCCAGCCAGCGAACAAACTTGGATCTAAATTACAATTGGTTTTAGAGTTTATACCATAACAACCGCTGTCAATTAAGATTTTCGCAATTTTGGAATTAAAGCTTTCCCCTAAGAAAATATCATTCCCCCTTTTATATAAAGTTCCAATAATAGTTGAGCTTGAAACACCAGTGCAGTCTATATCAACACTTGTTCCTGGAAATGAGCTTGCTAATCCACCCTTTATGCAATTACTGTTTAAATCTAAGAAATAACTATTGCCACAGCTTGTAAATCTCCCTTCATCAACTAAAAAAGATTTACTGTTTTGTATATTAGTTTCAAAACTAGCAGTGCAATTCCCTTTCCCGCTTGTTATAACCTCTAATAATAATTGCCCGCTGCCCAATCCAGCTGACTGGCCATTCTTTAAAAAAGTTATGCTCTTATCAACATCTCTATTTAAATTTGTTAAGGCTATAATCGCAACAGCTGTGTCCTTTATTCTACAGTTTGATGCTGGAAAACATCCTAAACTATCTTCTTTTGATTTTAAGAAATCAGCAGCCTTCTCTGCCTCTGTAATACTTCCTATTTTTTTAAATAAAAGAGCTGCAAAGCCGGTTTTAACAATATCACCATCAACACCCCCATTTTCAGTCTTGGATAATAAAAATTCAACACCTTTTTGAGGATTAAATTCTGCCAAGACTATACTTGAGAATAATGCTATAATCCAAAATACTGCTAAAAGCTTTTTTTTACTCATTTTAGTCCTCTTTTTATAATTATAATGCAATAAGAACATAGTTTATATAGTTTTCTGTGTCTTTTGTTTAGATGATATATTTAGCCAAAGGAAAAAGAAGTATAGTATATTTAATTAAAGGAAAACTTGTTAAAAAAATTTCAAAAGAGTGGAATATTAAAAATGAGGTTAATTGGCTTAAATTATTAAATAAGCATAATATTGGTCCCAAGTTAATTAGTCTTGATAGTAATTCCTTAACTGAAGAATATATTAAAGGTGAAAGAATTGATGACTTTTTAAAAAAATCTAATGAAAAACAAATTAAAATTGTTTTAAAAGATGTCTTTAAACAATGCTATAAATTAGACAAATTAAAAGTAAATAAGTTTGAACTGACTAATCCTTACAAGCATATTATAATTCAGAATTTAAAACCAATTATGATAGACTTTGAAAGGTGCAAGTTTTCTTTAAAACCTAAAAATATTTCCCAGTTTGTAGAATTTATATTAAAATTAAATCTATTTGAAGTTGATAAAAATAAAATTAGAAATTTAGTTAAAGAATATAAAAAAGATTACAGTTTAAAGAGTTATAGAAAAATTTTAAGAAGTTTATATCTTAGTTAACCTTTATTTACACTACACACACACCATCAAAACAATGCTGATCACTAGGGCAATTTACGTCTTCAGTCTTTATGCTTTTTTCATCAGCACAAGAGAGCTTTATTGTTGTAGCTTTATCTTTACATCCCCCATAATACCTCGATGACCTCTCTTCAGAAAACGTTAATTTGACAAACCCTCCCTCTTTAATACAAGATAAAGCCCTTTCTTTACAATAACACCTTTCTTTACCATTACAGTCATACCTGCCTATGCCTATATCAGATAGAGGTGTTAATTTAACAGGGGTTATTGGTTCGGACTCTTTCTTATTTATTAATCCTTCTGGGGGTTCACTAATATCCCCTATATCCATACTATTAAATATACACTCACCCCCATTAACATAATCCATTTTTTTACATATATCATCACACCTTTCTGTCTTACATTTACTACTACACCCATCACCATTATCAGTATTACCATCATCACATTCTTCCTTATTTTTCCATAAAAACCCATCCCCACATTTTGCCTTTCTACATTTACTACTACACCCATCATTATTCAAATTATTGCCATCATCACACTCTTCTCCTACCTCTGTTTTTTTATTTCCACATACAGACCATTTACATTTATTGTTACACCAATTCGTCCCCGCATAATGTCCAGGGATTTCGCACTCTTCTTCATTGCCATCGTTATCTAAATTTACTAAACAGTTTCCACAATATTTTGTTTTATATATCCCTGGAACAGACAGGGTTTTATGACAATAGTCTCTCTCTGCGTTCCAAGATTTTACCGGATCTGTAGGAGATTTTTCAGGCATTGGCCATTTACTTTTACTGGTAGCCATCCCGGTAAATTCAAAGTTACTTATAATTAAAACACTTAAAATTACTATTATAAAACAAAAAAACAAATACTTTTCCACACCATCTTTTTTCTCTTGCATTTTAAACTTATTATAAATAATTTTCAGCTTTATATTAATTTCTTTTATTTTTCTCCCTCTTAACACCCATTCTGCTCTTTCTAATTGCATAATTTACCGGATTTTTTATCTTCTTGCATAAATCATCAGGACAGCAAATACCTATACCCATATAATAAGCCTGATTATCGCAGTTTGGGGGCAGCATTACTTTTTGCCTTGAAGCCCATGATATCTGTGATAATATATAACCCTCTCTTAATGGCTCTGGATTTTTCTTGTTCCATTTAAGTAAAAATTCTTTTATACTGTCCATATTCCATCCGCTGGATCTTAAAAAATTAATTAAAATAAAAACAAATCTTTTTTTCCCATCTTTTAATCCCTGCAATCCTAATTTCATACAAGGTGGAAAGAAATCTGTCGATATTGCATTTATAGGCGCTGTAAAATCTTTTGCTTTATTTAGTTCTTTAATTTCCTCTCTTTTATTTCTCATTGCCCAGTCAAATGCCTGCAATATTAATTTTCCAGCTTCACCATTATCTCCTTTTAAATCCTGTAAAAAATTCACTTTCCCAACTTCAATATTATTAATCTTAGCAGATTTCAAATCAAATTTTCTTACATTTTCATATTCTATTGGCACACTAACCAATCCTGTTTTCTCATTTATTGAATAAGGAGATCTGAATAAATGTCTTGGTGAAATTAAAACAGAATCTATATCTACTACAGAAAAAGGATTAAATCCATCATCACTAATCAAATCTTTCAATGGAATATTTAAATTTTTAGAAATTTCTTCTATTGTATTTAAAGACAATATCTGTTCGCTTAAATGTTGCTTTATCATATCTCTCAAATAAGCCGCTATTACTCTTACTCCATCAGGGAATAATTTTCTAGTTTCAAAATTATTAACGTTTAATGGAAAAGACTCATAAGGGACTAATATATGGAAACCAGAACCCCCTGAAAATTTAACGAAAATATTTTTTATATTATAAAATTTCAAAGCCTCAATTACCAGATAAGCGCCAATTTTGGAATAAGCAACAAATTTAGAATCAACATCCAATAATAAATCAAAACCAGATCTTATCTCATCCATATCTCTTTTTGTGATCCCTGAAGACAATTGCAATGGATCATTCCATCTTTCTACAGATATATGAAAAGAACTAGCCCCTTGTTTAGCTAATTCATTTACATCTGCTTCATATTGTATCACATCAGGTCTTTTTCCAAAGCCTTTATTCCCAAAATTAACTGCAACTTCCCTGTTTTTGCATATCTTGACAATCTCTTTCTGCACATCTTTCCTGGAATAGTGTTTTAATATAGAATCCATCTATAAGAATTATTTTTTAAATTTAAAAACTTACTCTTTTACCATCTCACTTAATTCTTTCTGTAAATTCTTGGCATAATTCATCATCACCACCATTTGTTTCCCAAGCTGCTCTTCTATGTTGTTCATTTCCTTAATCTGCTTTTCCACCATTTCAACAGCCTCTTTTGTATCTTTTCTAACACAAACCCCAGCACCCACACCCATTATCACCTTATTTGTTTCATTAATATCCCCTTCTAAGAATATAGAAGACCCGAGGGGTATTAACGCACTATTTCCTTTCTTGACTTTTTGTATCTCAGTAAGCGCTTCTTTAAGCTTCATTAATTCCTGAGTCTGCTGCAAAATATTATTTAACTGTTCTCTTATCTGCTGCACTTGTTGGTTTACGGCTTGAAGCTCTGCGTATTTTTCCTGTAGTTTTTTCTTCTTTTCGTTTTGTTCCATCTTTTATCTCTATATTTAATTTTTTAAAAACATCTAAAACATCTGAATGTGTTGCACCCTTTTTTAAATTAGCTTCCCTTCCTAATGGTTCAAGATGTGCTATATTGCATCTTTTCCTTTTAACCTGCCCATCTATGATTACAAATTTATCATTTACACTATCCACTACTATAACAGTCTTTCCAGCATCTTTTCCAGCAACCTTAACTGCTAATTGCCCAATATTCATTTTTTACCCCTAACAATGGATTTTATCTTAAGCCTCATACAACTGGAGCATAAGTTCCCCCCATAAGGCCTGTTAACTTTTTTCTCACTCTTTGAAATAGATTTATATTGATATGGCAATAATTTTTTAATGCCCTTTAAAACAGTTTTACAACAGCTGCATTTTGGTAAACTAGAAGGTCTGCTTTTGAAATGTATCTTTACACCACTCATTGTCTTTACATGTATCTTTCTTAAACTTCTTGATCTTAAACTTCTTCTTACCATCTTTCCCCCCTGTTTAGTAGACTTTTAAAAGCTTTCTAAGCAACGAATTAAACACTATTGCGAATATAAAATATGCCCAAAACCAGCTCAAACCGAGAATCTTTAATAGCTTATTCCCGACTCTAATCTCTTTTACTATATCATCGTTTATAAGGGTTATGGGCTCTTTATATTTACTCCCTGTAGTTATTACTATTTCCTTATTATATAATTTATCTTCTTTTTCATTTTTAACTATGAATTCTAATATATAATCCCCCTCTTTACCTTTTAAAAGCCATTTAGCTATTGGATCTGCCTGTTTTTCATTCCCATCTAAAATTTCCATTCCCTCAGGAACTTTCAGATTTACAGTCGCATTAAAGCTTTTAATATCTATCTCAACATTAAAAGTTTCACCAGGTTTCAAAGTCTCATAGCTTAAATTTCCAGCTAACCATCCCAAAATTATTATCATTGGTATCATTGTAATTATCATCGGTTTCATGCTTTGCTTAAATTGCAATCCCATTTTTTCAAAGGATTCTTTTTGCAATGATTTTACCTTTTCAACATCTTCTTTATACTCTTTCATTTGTTTTTGTATGTCTTTCATTTCATCTCTTAATCTCTTAACAAGCTCCTGATTTGTTGTATATTTATAGATTATAGTTATCAATAAAGTTACAAGAAAAGTTATTATTATTAAAAACCAGAAAGGTGAAAATATTTTTATTAAAGGTTTAAGGAAAGGATCTAAAATAAAATTAAGAAAACTAAAAGAATTTTGCACCATTTTTAGCCGCCCATCATTTTTCTTAAGCCCGGCTGCATATCCATCATATGTTGCTGGGCAATACTTTCATAAAACTGGTAAACAATCATTACAGATAGTAAAATGCTTGTTCCTGCAGCTAAAGCGCCTAATAAATCAGCAAATGCAGCCAATAATCCTATTGCTAATCCACCCATTGCAGTTAAAGGGGTTATATATCTGCCTAGTAATTGCTCCATAACTCTTATATCTCTTCTAAATCCGGGAATCTGTAAGCCAGAGCTCATCATCTGTCTTGCCTGTGAGTTTGCATCCATTCCTGAAGTTTGCACCCATAATAAAGAAAAAATTAAAGCACCTATCATCATTATTATTACATAAACAATAGAATGCGCAAAATCAATTCCTGCTACTGAGCCAGATAAGAATTTTTCAATTAGTGCTGGAGAAGATAACCAGCTAACAAGCCCTGAAACAGGCACGCCGCCTGAAAAAGTTCCTAATATTGGCTTTCCCGCACCTTCTAATACTTTTGCCCATAATTGTATATTTGCCAGTAAAGCAGCCACCAAAATAACCGGGATATTTGAAGTATACAAAAATTTCAAAGGCCATCTTATTCCCTGCCCTCTTATTCTCCCAAATGATAATGGAATCTCAACCTTCATAGCCTGTGCATAAACTGCAATCCCGAGAACCACTAAAGTCGCAATAATTCCTGATAATGCTAAAGCTGCCTCTCCAGGATTTCTATTCAATAAAGAGATTATTAACACCCATATTTTTCCAACAGGAGCCTGTCCAGAACCAAATGCCCATACTCCTGATGATGATAATGGAGAAAATGCCCTTACAATTAATTCTGTAGCTACGCCAGCAACGATAAATAATGAAATGCCAGATCCAAAACCCCATTTCTGCACTATTTCATCCATTGCCAGCACAATTAAGCCACCTATAAATAATTGAAATATAATAACAAATGAAGAAGTGCCTGCCTGAGCAGCTAAACCCCCCAAAGCCACCATAATTACAGCTTCAACTATAATCATAACAATGGATGCAAATTTTTGTGATCCCTGAAATAATCTCTTTCCTTCATGTGATGTTAAATCAAACTTTAAAATTCCAGAGCCATTTAATAATTGCATGATAATTGAGGCGGTTACTATAGGCCCGATTCCTAATGTCATCATAGTCCCAATACTCGCAGCTAAAATCAAAGCCAATTGCTCAAACTGTATGCTTCTCGATGGATCTAAACCATATAATGGGATATTTGACAAAGCAAAAAAAGCAACCAAGCATATCAAAGTCCATTTAAGTTTTTCTTTAAAGGAAACATGCTTTTGTTCAGGGCCTTTAATCTCGGGCAGATTCAATAATAAATTTTTAAATACTCCCATTTTTTTCTAGCACAACCTCTCCTCCGGCCTTTTTAATCTTTTCAATTGCTTGCTTTGATGTCATTTTAACTATAATTTTGACAGCTCTATAGATATTTCCCTTTCCTAATAATTTTTCATATCCTAATTTTGTCAGGTTAATCTCTTTTTCATCAGGTAAATCTCGGATATTAATAATCTTGCCCCTTTTTTTTATTGAAGTAAAACCTACCTTGCCAAAATATTCTGTTCCATACTCTCTTAATATAGAAATCTTATTATGGGCTGATCTTTTACCAGAGCCACCCATTCTTCTCCCACCCTCACTTCCACCACCTCTATGTTTCTTTTTAGCAAAACCGTGGAATTTAGAACCCCTCTTCTTAACTCTTTTTTTTCTCCTTCTGACCACCATTTAAATCATTCTCCTTAGTAACTCATTAATATTTTCTTTTCTATAGCCCAATGCCCCCCCCATAGAATAGGGTTTTTTTATGCCTTCACGTTCATAACCCTTTACAGGCGGATTCAATCTAAAAAATTTCTTTATTCCTGGGATATCATTCAATGTTTTCTTCCCAGAGAAAAATTCATCAGAAAATTCTTTTATATTGGATTTTGTTTTTTCAATCACATAATCATTTGTCAATTGTTTATTCCCCATAAGTCTTCCCTTCTTTTCCAGTAATAATTTAAAAGTATCAGCATCAATTTCCCCCCATGTGATATAATCTTTAACTCTTTTTATCATTCCTAAATATACAGGCGTATTCGGGATTACCGTGCAATTATTCACCTTGTATAATCTCATCATTTTCATAGTATCGTCTATTTTAGCAGAAACTTTCGCAGGCCCTCTTACTCTTATTACAGCTAATATTACTAATTTATTTTTCGTTTCCATTTTCTATGCCTAAAATCTTTTCATTTTCTTTTCTAACTTTAATTACAGATAATTGTTTAAGTGCATCAAAGCATGCATTTACAACATTTAATTTAGATGTTGTTGTGCCTTTAACTCTTGAATAAACATCTTTTATGCCTGCTAATCTTAATATTTTCTGGGAATTATCCTCAATTACTAAACCAGAACCCTTCGGAGCAGGAGTCAAAGTAATTCTTATACTCCCGCACTTTCCATGAACTACAAAGGGAATTGAGTGGTTTGTCCCGCAATGACATACCCACGAGCCACATCCCCTTTTAATTTTCATAATATTTATTTTAGCCTTTCTAATTGCTTTTTCTCTTGCAGGAACAGTCTCTTTAGCTTTTCCCTTCCCAATACCAACAAAACCATCTAAATTTCCAACTACAATTGCTGTCTGGAATTTTGGTTTATTCCCTTCTGCTGTTTTTTTCTGGGTTTGCTTCCACACAGAAGCTTTTCCCCCGCCAAACTTACCCTTAGATTGACCTATCTCTAAAAATTCAGACGATAAATCTTTTAATAATAATCCAACAATTTCACCTTCCATGATCCTAAATCCGCTTCTAATAACCTCTTCCATAGTTTTTATTTTGCCTTCTTTTACTAGTTTCCCTAACTCAGTTTTAGGTTTCCAGTTAGTAGCATCAAATTCTTTCTTTATTGAAACGCCAATTTCAACTTCAGGTTGTATTTTTTTGTCTTTCATTTTATCCCTTTTAATTTCTCTTTTAAATTTTCAAAATCTTTTATAGTATTCTCTTTATTCTTTGTATGCATTCCCTTTAATCTCTTTTCTTCAGCAACAATCTCATCAGAGTATGGCACCTTCACTCCCCCATCTATAATTCCTTTTAAAGCTGCAAATAAAATAGACCCCTTTACAATTGAATATCTCCCAATATCAAAAACCCCATCATTAATCTTTTTCCCTATTGCAGTCTTGCCGGCATAGAACCCTGTTAAATATGCTGCAGGTAAATTTTTGCATGAATAATCCCATCCAAGCTTTTTCAACTCTTTTGAGCGGACAGTTAGTAACACTTTATCTCCTTTTGGATTATATTCTACAAACTGTATCTGTATATATCTATTGCTTTTCCTGATTATTATTCTTGTCTTCCTGGATTTTAATAATCCCAGTCTTTTTTCATAATCAGTTAATCCCAATCTTCTTCTCTTAAATTCTAAAACTTTATATCTTTTCATTTTTTAATTAGCTCCCTCTCTTCAATATAGGTCTTCAAATGCCTTTTATTCTTGAAAAATCCACCCTTTGCCATTAAATATAATTCTCTATAAATCTTTTTAGTCAATAAATTTTTATTTTTTAATCCCTTAAGTAATACTCTCTGATTTCTGATTTTTATCATCCAATCAGTTTTAGCTGGGCTTCTTGCTGTTTTTCTACCCTTTCTTTTCCCAATCCCCTTTGTCCTGCCATGTCTTTTTAGTAATGCCCTTTTTCTTACTCTAAATCTTGAAATCCCCCTTTTCTTTTTCTTTATAATAATTTTCTGATCAACTAAACCTCTTAAATCTGCCTTGGTTATAGCTCCTTTTACATCCTTTACTTTAGAGCTATCTATAAAAATTCTTGACCTGCCGACCCCGAGCATTCTTGCAATCATTGTTTTTTTGTTATTTAGCTTCATTTTCCTTCCAACACTCTTTTCTTAAGCTCATTTTCCTGTTTTTTCCTTTCTTCTTCATTTATTTCACTCTTTTCTTCTTTAACAACTGTCTTGACTTCTACAGTTTTCTTTTTGCTTTCCTTTCTCTTCTTAAATTCTTCTGTCGCATTTTTTAGATATAACTCCGGATTACGAATATTCAGTATTTTTAAGCCATTTTCAAGTGCCTTTTTTATAATCTCTAATCTCTTCTTATTCCCAACACTTCTTCCTATTATTATATACCCCTTAATCTTTCCCAAATCTCTAACGTTATATACCATAATCCCCTTTCTGCCCCTATGATCCAAGCCCCTGACCTCTTTAGGAGATCCATACCCTGCATTCACAGGATTTATCTTTCCCCTGAATCCAGCCCTCATCTTAGAGTGTCTGCCTCTGGGTCTTCTCCATTTATGCCCCAAACCTTTTTTTCTGCTATATCCCTGCCTAACAAACTCAGGCTTTCTTTTCTTTATTTCTTTTCTTAAAGCTAGTAATCTACTCATTCTTCATCCGCCTTCTTTATGATATATATTCCATCCTGAAATACTCTCTTGTCAAATCCAGGCCTTATTGCCGATCTTTCAATCTTTACAGCTGTCTGGCCAGCAGCTTCTTTATCTACAGACTCTATACTCACTTCATTGCTAGAGATATTCACCTTAACATTTTTAGGTATATTTACTATTCTTGGAACTTTTTCTCCAAACAGATTTCTAATCACAAATTTTCCGTTCTCCATCCCTACTTTAATTGGGAAATGTCCAGAGCAAATCTTTAATTTATATACATAAGGATTAGTAACGCCCTTTATACTATTGCTGATTAATGACCTAAATGTTGGCACAACAATCCTCTCTCTACTATTAAGTTTTTTCCCTTCAATCTTAATATTATTGTTAAGTTTTTGAATAGATATCTTTGGATGATAAAAATCTCTTTCAATGCCCCCATTCTTGCCCTTTATATTTAATAAACTGCCTTGTATGTTAACTTCCACTCCCTCAGGGATTCCAACTTCCAAAACTATATTCTTTAATACCATTTCTAGTAAACATAAGCAATAAGCTTACCCCCCAGACCCAATTCTTTGGCCTTTTTGTTGGTTATTAAACCCTTTGAGGTTGACACTATTAAAAATCCAAAATCTTTCCCTATAAGAAATCTCTTTTCAAATTTTTCATAATCCCCTTTCACAACTGGAAATCTTGGTTTTATAGCCAGGCATTTATTTATGTTGCCATTTAAAGTTACTTTCAGGATTCCACCCTTTCCATCAGTTATTTCTTTATAACTATCTATGTAGCTGTTCTCTTTTAATATATCCAAAGTTTGTTTGAGTAATTTGCTGATTGGTTTTATCATTATCTCGGGCTTCGCTGCTCTCTCAGCATTCAATATTTTCGAAAGTGCTGCCGCAAAAGGATCGTGTTCCATTTTATGAATACTTCCTGAAGCCAATTTTAGTAGCTTCATCCCTAAAACATCTTCTGCATAAGCCCAAGCCATATCTTCTTATATGAGCCCTAAAACTACCACAAAATTTACACCTTCTTGAGCCTATCCCAAATTTTCTTTTTTTCGAAGCATTATGTTTAATGAACTTCTTTAATTTAACAGGTTTTGCCTTCAATTGCTTAAACGCTTTCCTATAATTTTTATTTGTCATTCTTCTTTCTCCATTATGCTTATCCCAAACTCTTTTATCATATAATCAATTGCTTCATCTTTCTTTATGCGATGTTTTGTCCCTATAGTTCTTCTTTTAACTCTTCTAATCTTTATTGAGTAACCCGGTCTGATTAATGTAATTGCAACCTCTAACCCTATAATCCCGATTGATGGATCATATTTTACGCCGGGGATATCTAAGTATTCATGAATCCCAAATGCAAAATTTCCCAAATCATCAAAATTACTTCTGCTTAATTTATTGTTTTTTGCTTTTAATAAATTTTTTAATAGTTCTTCAGCTTCTTTTCCACGAATTGTAACTTTAGTGCCAATCTCTAACCCAGGCCTCAAACCCCATGTTGGTATTCTCTTCTTAGCACCTGTCTTTACAGGCTGGTGATTTGTTATTTTATTTAATAATCTTACAGCTTTTTCTAGTTCATCTCCGGGCTTGCCTGTCCCAATATTTAAAGTTACTTTCTCAATCTTTATTCTTTTCATTATATTTTCCATTTTAGTAGATTAGCGAACTATCCAAAACAAAAGCATAACCCCCTAAAGTTTCTATCAAATCCTTATCAATCATAACTCTGACATTTTGCTTTCCCTTAATGCCTTTTTTGATCTCTTTTAAAGTTCCAACTCTTCCAACGTATTTCCCATCAATAATCATTACTAATGCACCAGTTCCAAATTTCAAATGTTTTAGGACTTTCATATTGCTTAAATCGACAACAAGAGTATCCCCAACTTTAACGTCTTTTTTATCAGTCAATAGGTTCATCCCATTATCTAAATTGATCTGGATTACTCCCTTCTTTTGTATGGTCTTGGAAATAACCTTGCATGGCCTTATTCCATTCTCTTCAGCTTTAATTTTTTTAGTTGTAAACTTTCTATCATCCCCGAAGGTCAGTCTATAAATCTCATTATTATCTTTCAATTCAATAGAATCAAATAACCCGACTGGAAATTTAATAGTTTTTATTACCTTTTTATTTACTAAAACCTTATTTTTAGAAACAATCCATTTTGATTCTCTTGTCTGTTTAGAGCAGCAAATTATTTCTTTTAGCACCAAGTTAATTGGTAATGAAAATTTTTGGCTATGCGGCCCAGGAACCCCTTTTGTAACCCACTTCTTACTCTTAATCTCTTTTAATTTCCACGTTTTTGGTGTTCTCTGTCTTTTAATATGCATTTTACTTTACCCCACCTTTCTTATCTGAAGAGCTATTTCTCTCAATTGCTCGTCTCCTTAACTTATCATCCAAATTTAATTCTTGAATCATAACATTATTGGGTTTAATCGCAATAAATACTTTTGTTCCGTCTTTTCTTCCCTTCTCAATACCATCAATGTAAATCTTTATCCTTTTTCTGTCTGTCCCATTAATCTTTCCAATCTTATTTTTGAAGTCTCCTACTAAAACCTTTACTGTATCCCCTTTTTTCACAGGGAAACTTCTTCTCTTGTATTTTTTTCTCAATTCTTTTGAAAGTGTTGCATTAAAAAATATTCTTTTAATATGTAAAGGAGCATTCTCAATATATTTTCTTTGCTTACTTGGTTTTTCTGATCTTTTCCATGAACGTGAAAATAATTTCATTTTATACCACCATAGATGCTATTTTTCCGATTTGTGGCCATCTTTCAACCACTTCTTTTGCAATCGGGCCTTTAATTAAAGTCCCCTTAGGATTGCCTTTATCATCTTTTAACACCACAGCTGCATTCTCTGCAAAAACAATTCTTGTTCCATCCGCTCTTCTATACGCCATTTTTTGCCTTACAATAACCGCAGGAACAACCTGTTTTTTCATTTCGGGTTTTCCAGAAACAACAGATCCTAATATCAAATCAGAAACACCACATGTAGGGTATCTTCTTCTTACTCCTTTATGCCCTATGACTAATGTAATCTTGATTATTTTAGCACCGGAATTATCGCAAACCTCGATCCTTGAATCCTTTTGCAGTCCTTTGGTTATTCTCGATTTAACAGCCTTCATTTTTTCCCCATTATCTCTATTATAACAAAATTCTTTGTTTTTGATATAGGTCTTGTCTCCATAATTTTTACCTTATCGCCGACTTTAGCATTAATGCATCCCGGATTATGCGCTTTAATCTTAGAAAATCTAATCTCTTTTCTTTCATACTTTTGCAGAAAAAATTGCCTCTTAAATTCTATAGTTGCAGTTCTATGCAAGTCAGCCTTTATTACATCCCCTACAAAGACCATGCCTCTTGTCCTAAGTTTCCCATGAAAAGGGCATTTTTTGTCATCACATTCACTTTTAGTAATAGATTCTTTTTCAATATTTTTCACACTATTCAAATCCCCTTTCACTTTTTTCTTCATTTCTGTCATCTTATTCTTTCCTCAGTTCTTCCAACAACATTTTTCCCCTTGATTTCTCTTTTCTCTCCATTTACATCAACTTCAGCTAAAACTTGGCTTTTTATGACTTTCTTTTGCCCTTTTCCGGTCTCTATAACCCACATATTCCTGGTTTCATCAACAATCTTACCCTTTAGACCGATTAAAGACCTGTTTTCAGCATCTTTTATAAGGATGTTTAAACCCAATAATTCTATATTTTTGTCCATCATCTTTATATTATGCCTATGGTCTTTTCATCAAAGCCAAGCAATATCAATTCCTCTTTTACTTTGTTCATATGGTTCCCCTGAAGCTCTATTATCCCGTTTTTTGCTGTGCCACCACAAGCGAATTTTTCCTTAAGTCTTTTCGCAATTTCTTTAATATTTATTTGCTTTTCATTTATTCCTTCAATTATGGTTATTGCTTTTTTATATTTCCTTGTCTCAAGCTTGACAATTATCTTTTGCTCTGTCTTTGCTATTGTTTGGCAAATACACAACGGCATAGGTAGTCCACACTTTGAGCATATATCACTCATTGTTTTTCGTTTTTAACCTCCTTTATTTTTTTAACCAACATCTTATTATATGTATGGATTCTTGCAATTGTTCTCTTTATCGATTTTATTCTTCCCGGATTCTCTGATCTTGTTCTAGTTGCAACTTGAGAGTTTAATTTCATTAATTCTTTCCTTAAAACAGTTAATTTTTCTTTTCTCTGTTTTATGTCCATTGCTTTTAATTCACTCTTTTTTATTATTGCCATCTTTCTCCTCTGCTTTAACTTCCTCTTTTACTTCAGGAATCTCATTTGAAGGGATCTCGTCTTTCTTCTTTCTTACTCTCTTTTTTACCTCAATCTTTTCTTCTTTCTTCTCTTCTATCTGCTTCTTTGTTTCTTCTTTAACTTCAAATTTATCAGGCATCATTATATCTGGTGTCATGATACTCACTTTTACACCTATAACCCCTGATTTTAATAAAGCCTGCATGCTTTTTCTCTTAATTTTTGATAATGCAATATCCCCTGACTTTTTTAAATGCCCTGCCTTAAATCTCCAGCTCTTGGCTCTTGAGCTTGGAACTTTCCCGGATATAACAATCTCTGCCCCTAATCCGCCCGCATCAATAATCTCTTGCAGGCTTTGATATCCAATTGATTTAAATCTCTTTGACCCAAATCTTTCTAATGCATAAACAATTCTTTCTGCAACAGCGGAAGGGTCTAAGCTTGGATTCTCTATCTCTCCAACTTCTAATTGTGGGTTTTCCATCCTGAATTTCTTTTTTAAAACAATAGTTAGTCTTTTTATTGTTTCCCCCTTTTTTCCAACAACTAAACCGGGTCTTGAAGTATACACCACTATTTTTTCACCCAATGGCGTCCTCTTAATTTCTATTTTGCCAATCCCGCAATTAGTAAGTTCTTTCTTCAAAAAAGTTTGGATCTGGAATTCATTCAATTTCTGCTTAACAAATTGTTTTTCTATCATTTTTTATTTCCCTTTAATTTTAACACCACTTCAAGATTTGTGCTTTTGTTCAATCTTCTTCCTTGTCTCCCACTTTTAAAATTTCTTACACCTTTATTTGCAATTAACCTATGAATATACAAATTATTAACATCCATATTTTTGAACCTTGCATTTGATTCAGCAGATTTTATCAAAGCCAAAAACTCCTTGGCAGCTTTTAGAGGATATCTCCCTGGGCCAATCCCCGGTCTATGTCCTGTATCTTTGTTGAATCTTCTCATTGGAACAGCTACTCTTCCGATTATTACATTCTCAAGTAATTTTTTTGCCTGAGATAAATCCCTATATCTCAAAAAATTAGCTATTTCAATTGCCTTTTTGGTGGAAATTGATATACCCCTACCAATCGCCATTGCATCCCTTTGAATTAGTTTATTGTCTGTCATTTTACTTTGCCTGTATAGCTGTGCTTGATTTTGTAGCCCCTATTCCTGGTGCATTATGCTTAACTAAATGCCTAGTTATTACAAATTCTCCTAACCTATGCCCTACCATTTCCGGTAATATTTTTACCAAAACAAATTCTTTCCCATTATGAACATAAATATCTAAATCAACCATCTTGGGCAATACTATAATATCCCTGCATTGTGTTCTCAAATTCTTTTTATAAGTTCCGTTTAATTTTTTATCAATTTTTAATAATAGTTTTTTCTGTTGTGGCGTAAACCCTCTTTTTAGTGCTCTTCTTGTTCTGGATTTTACTAATGGTAGAAAATCTTTTTCATCCATCTGCTTTAATTCTTCCAGTGTTTTTCCATGATAGCTGAATTTCTTTAACATTTTAGTTTCTCCTTCCTGTTCTTCTTGCCCTTATAGACCCAACATTTCTCCCAGGTGGTGCATTTCTTGGTGGCGTCTTTGATTTGCCAACATGTCTGCCTCTTCCTGAACCAAATGGGTGATTAAGAGCATTCATAGCAACACCAGATACTCTTGGATAAGGATTTCCTCTTACTCTCATTGCATGATGTTTTGTCCCTGCTTTAACAAATGGCTTTTCTGTTCTCCCACTTCCTGCTACAATTCCAATTATAACTCTGCAATTTTCATTCAATACTTTCTGTTTTTTAGAGGGTAATTCGATTAATATTCCTTCCTGCGTTTTTGATACTAATCTTGCAAATGATCCTGAAGATCTGCATAATTTAGGCCCAGAACCTGGATAAGTTTCTATTGCGGATATGAAAGTCCCTTCTGGAACATTTTTCAACGGTAAACTATTTCCTAGATTCACACCTGCTTTATCCCCACTTTCTACTTCATCACCTTTCTTTATTCTGTAGGGGGCGGGTATTACAGATTGTTCTCCATCCTGGAATTTAATCTTTGCTAAAGGTGCATGATGCGCTCTTGAATCTACTATATCAATAACAATCCCTTTAACAGCATTATTTTTTTCGATTTCATTATAACTTTTCATTTCTATTTTTTCTTTAAATGTAAATGATAGGGATCTATAGGCGTTTGTCCCGGTTCCTTTTCTCCTTTGTCTTACTCTCTTTCCCATTTTATACTTGTCCTAGTTGTGTAGCTAAATCTCTTGCTTTTGCGTTATCTTCAAATCCTACATAAGCTTTTTTCTCACCCTTTAAATTTATTAAAGTGTTTATGCTTTTTACTTTAACCTTAAATAAGTTCTCAATAGCCTTCTTTATTGCTCTTTTATCTGCTTTAATGTCTACTACGAAAATTAATTTTCCTTCTGCTTCTCTTAGTCTAACTCCTTTTTCAGTTTGCAAAGGATATAATATTATTTTATAAGGATCCTTAAATCTCATTTTTTCACCTTCTTCTCAAAGAAAAGGTTTTCTTTTTTTAATCTTTCAATTGCTTTTTCTGTGAATATTGTTAATCTTCCTGGATGGCATCCGGGTGCTAATAATTCTGCATTTAATCTATTGACAATTACAATATCTACCCCTTTTATATTTGAAGCAGCATTTATTAATGCACATTCCCCGCCTACTACAATTAATGGCCCTTTTTTTGACCTATATCTTCTTCCCCTTGTCTTTCCCACTCCTGCCCTGATTTTAACTACTGAGATTCTCTCCAACTCACCCTTTAATCCAATCTTCTTAAAAAATTCAATTAAATCTCTTGTTTTTTTAATATTCTCTAGATCATTGGAAACAACACTCGGTAACTTCTCAAATTTATGCCCTCTTTTTCTTACTAATTCTTCCTTAACACTAGCCCCTAATGCGGATCTTATTGCTAATCTTCTTTCTTTATTATTAATTTTTTGCTTCCAAATTCTTTCAGACATAGGAGGATATGCTTTCCTTCCACCAACAGTATTTGCTGCAAAAGCCCCAACCCATGAAAAATTTTCTCCGCTTCTTGACATTGTTTTCTTAGCAACTCTGGATATTCCCTTCCCATAACTCCCTTTGTAATCTCTTCTTTTTTTAGAAATTGAAACAGCATATCTTTTTCCTGCTCTTTCATTTACACCATACTGCTGTCTTTTGTTTGCTCTTATTGCTAAAACTGCTCTGTTAATCAAATCTACTCTTAAACTCTCTTCAAATTGTTCAGGCAATTCAATCTGTTTTTCAAAATTACCATTTATAGAAATATAATTTGCTTTTGTCATTTTAACCCTGTTTTGAAGACTTACTTATATAACTAATTTCTAATTGCTGAGGAATAAGTCTTTTATTTTCCCTTCTTGGTGTTGTTAATATAATCGCTCTTTTCTTTGAGCCCATTACAGAACCTTTGATTAATATATAATCTGTTTTAACCTTCCCATAATTCAAGAAATCGCCCTTTGGCATAACTTCTGCGGGTTTGTTCCCGATTTTTAATAAGTGTTTATTATACTCTGTTCTAGAATGATAACCCATTTTTCCCGCTACAGGTCTTCTCCATGATACTTTACTTGGGGTCCATGGTCCAAGTCCAGCAACACCTCTTTTGGTTTTATGTGCTTTATGACTTAGTATTGCAACTCCAAATCTTTTTACAGGACCTTGAACGCCTTTGCCTTTGGTCACCCCATGGACATCAACTAACTGATTATCTTTGAAAACATCACTGATTTTAATTTCTGAATTCAATAATTTTTTTCCATATTCCAAAGCACTTTCTTTTGATCCGGAAATTGGTATCTCTAAAACTTCAGGAGTTTTTTTAATATTTGTTAGTTTTGGTTGGGTATAAGCTAATAATCTTACTGAATCAAAATCATTTGCTTCTTTATTTTTTAGTTCTTTAGGTAATTGGTAATATCTTTTTACAGTTTTATCAATATTATTTGCGTAAATCTCACCAACAACTTTTTGTTCATCACCATAAATCTTATAAAATTTTAAAGAAATAGCACGTAAAGGAGGGCACTCAATCACTGTCACCGACCATGTAACCTCCATGCCCTTTGTCGGTGAATTTGGAAACGGATCATTTAAAACAACATGAGTCATTCCTGCTTTATAACCTATGAACCCATTTAGTTTTATTTCATTGCTTAATTTAAAATTCCTCACTCTAGCATAACTTCTCTTGGCCCTTACTCTCGGCCATACTTGCATACTGCCTCTGCGTGGGAATCTTATTCTTGGCATTTCAACCTACTGAACCAAATACTAAATTTTGCATCTAAAGACATCTGAT
>JAHFIJ010000010.1:0-846 GCA_023246445.1 Candidatus Woesearchaeota archaeon | reverse complement strand
ATCTGATGCCTCGCCCTTAGAAAATGGCTCTTAAGAAAGTTAAATTTTCAACTTTCTAGTATCTTTCTGTAAGCAGGCCATTTATAAAGTTTTTTATTGTCTTTTGAGGATAAGCTAACCACTTGCTATTGTCTTTCCACTACTAAAAAAATATTAGAAATATTTATATAGAATCCTTCTACCTAACTTTTAATGGGAAAGAATATACTTCCGCTAGCAGCAATGGAAAAACTATTAAAAAAAGCAGGTGCCTCTAGAGTTAGTGAAGATGCCAAAGAGTCTTTGCAAGAAATTTTAGAGGAATATGCGGATAAAATAGGCAAAAAAGCCTCAGAGTTCTCAAAACATTCTGGTAGAGTTACTGTTAAGGGTGTAGATATCAGATTAGCTGTTAAATAAGACCAGAACGACAATACTAAACCATCAAAAATTGTTACAAGTTTAGTTAAAAGTATATTATTTACTTTTCTTATCAAACTCTTCTCCAGCCTTTCCCATATACAAGACTCTTGAAGTATCTCTTTGATTTTCAGGATCAAACAGCTTTTTTAGATTCTTATTGCAATCATAATAACCATCCCATTCTTTTAAGGAAAGGCAATAATAACTCCTGAATTCTCCTGTTGGTGGGTCCATTGCATTAACACCAATTACTATAGCACCATTTTTAATCGCTTTGACAACATCACTTTCAGAACCTAACTGTTTAATGAGTTCACCAGCCTTCCATTCACCTACATCAGTTCTTGTAAGCCTTTTTTGGTATTCAAGCCCATCTATTTTTTTGTTGGCCATTTCCAGGTCTATTGCTTTTCTTGAAAGTTCAATAAATGTAGCTACAGTAAC
>JAHFIJ010000009.1 GCA_023246445.1 Candidatus Woesearchaeota archaeon | reverse complement strand
ATAGAAATTGCATTTAAAAAGGTTTTTACTTAATTAAAGGTTTCCACCACCACTCATTCCCCTTATACCAATTGACAGTTTTCTTTAAAGCAGATTTAAATTCATGTTTAGGTTTCCAGGATAATTCATTTTTTATTTTATCACAATTTAAACTATACCTAAAATCATGACCTTTCCTGTCTTCAACAAATTCTATTCTATCTTCACTTAAATTTAATTCCTGTAATATCATTTTGGTTAATTCAATATTCTGTAGTTCATTGCCGCCACCTATATTGTAAACTTCTCCTGATTTTCCTTTTTCCATACAGATTTTAATTCCTTCACAATTATCTTCCACGTATAACCAGTCTCTTACATTTTTTCCTGTGCCATAAACCGGGACTTTTTTTCCAGTTAATAAATTTGCAATGAATAAAGGGATTATTTTTTCCGGATATTGAAAAGGGCCAAAATTATTTGAAGATCTTGTAATTATAACTTTTAAGCCGTAGGTTGCAAAATAAGAATAAGCCAAGCGGTCTGCACCTGTCTTTGAAGCTGAATAGGGATTTCGTGGCATTAAGGGAGAAGTTTCTGTAAAAGAACCATCTAAGATTTGACCATATGTTTCATCAGTGCTTATCTGACAAAATTGAATATTATTTTTTCTGGCTTCTTCCAATAAATTAAATGCACCAAAAATATCTGTTTTAATGAATGAAGAGGGATCTTGAATGCTTCTATCCACATGAGACTCTGCTGCGAAATTAACGATTATAGAGCAATCTTTAGCAGCTATTTTAACATCTTCCGGATTGCAAATGTCACCTTTAATGAATTTGTATCTTTTAGTTTCAATATCTTTTAGATTATTAAGATTGCCGGCGTAAGTTAATTTATCCAAGTTTACAACTTCATAATCTGAGTTATTAATCAAAAGCCTGATAAAATTACTACCAATAAAGCCTGCTCCGCCGGTTACCAATATTTTCATTTTATAAAAGCTTAAAATTTTGTTTTAAATTACTTATGTATTTATCTTCTTTTGCTTAGATACCAGTCATAAATCCCAGGGAATATATTTTTACCGGAAGCTTTTAACCTGGCTGAAAACGGCAGGACTACGCTGAATTTTTTCTTTTTTATTGCTTTAATGATCTCCATGGCTACAAATTCCGGCTCCATTAATTTCGTGTTATCCTTATCATTTTGCCATGACTCATTTGAAAAAATATTCGTGTTTGTGGCTGAGGGATTTATCACAGAAATCTGAATATTGTATTTTTTTAATTCATAATATAAAGCCTGAGACAAACCAACAATAGCAAATTTTGAAGCAGAATAAATGCTTAAATCCGGCAGAGCAATTAAACCTGCTATTGAACCTATATTTACAATTGCTCCTGTATTGTTTTTAATCATATTAGGGATAACTGTTTTTATGCAATTAATGGTTCCAAAAAGATTTGTATCTATCATGTCCTTTGCTTCATCCAGAGAAGTGTTTTTGAATGATCTTCTAATAGCTATTCCAGCTGAATTAATTAAAATATCTATCTGATTATATTTTTTTATTATGGCTAAAACTGCCTTTTCTACAGAATCGTAATTTCTTACATCGCATACAACTGCAGTTACATCTTCTGTGAAAGTTTTTATTTCATTAAATGCGTCTAATAATTTCTGTTTTGTTCTTGATATTAGAATAACTTTGCAGCCTTCTTTTGCCAGTTCTATAGCTGTAGCCTTACCAATACCGCTTGAAGCACCAGTAATAACTGCTACTTTATCTTTTAAATTTTCCATTTTTTTCATCATGAGAATCAGATTTAAATAGTTTTTCTATTCAATTTTCTTAATTACTTTTGCTGGAATTCCTGCAGCTACACAATTTTCAGGAATGTCTTTCACGACTACAGAGCCTGCACCTATAATTGAATTTTTCCCTATTTTAACCCCTTTTAAGATTACAACATTATAACCTACCCAGACATTATTCTCTATTACTATTGGAGCTGAAACATAATTTGTTGAGTTTCTTTCTGTTATTGATAAATGATGATCGTGATCAATGATTTTAACATCTGGAGCAAAAACACAATCACTGCCAATTGAAATATTTGAAACACACCTTATTGAAGTTCCATTTAATGTGCAATTGCTGCCAATATCAATTCTTGAATTTTCATTTAAAGTGTATAAAGAAACTGGCTGAATGCCTTGGCCGTAGTATTTGGAAGAGGAGATTAATTTAGAGTTTATGCCTATGTTGATAATGCCTCTGTTGATAACTAATGGCTTACCATAAATAATTAAATTTATATAAGAAACATTTCTTCTTTTTAAATATAATTTGTAAAAAGGCTTTCTTAATGTTTCTACCAGAAAATATAATGCTTGTTTTCTTTGCGATAATCTTTTTAGGTTTACCATGCTTTAATAGACTAGGATATATTTTTAAGGTTTGTTAATGACTATTTTTTAACTGCAAACAACCACCTTACATCTGGCTCGTCATGAGGGCCTAATCCCCAGATACGATTAAAATAGCTTAAAGAAAATTTTCTATGTGGCCCCCAATAAGGATCCCAAAAATATATGCTTTTATTTGTTATTTTTTTTAGAACTGCAAAATGACCTTCCCTGCTTTTCATATCAAAGAAGCAAACAATTATCGTATAATTAAGCTTGTCAAGTATTCTTAAATCCTCAAGATTTGAATTTCTTTTTACAACATAATTCAGCCTGTATTTTTCTGCTAGTCTAGGGAGCTCCTTTAAATATGTGCCTCTAACTCTATTTGTTCCTAATCTTTTTGCAATTTCCTTTTCTTTTTTATCGATACCATAACTACTTAGAGCCATGCGCATAACTGCCGGGCCACAAGTGAATTCAGTTTCCTGAGGGAAGTAATTAACTTTTTCCATTATTTTAATAGTTAAACAGAATATATAAGATTTTCTAAAGCATATAATCAAAAATATATGATAAAAACCACATGCAAAGACTTTTTAAATTGTTGTTATAGGTTCAAATTATGATTAAGAATCCAATTGTAAGTATTGTAATCCCTGCATATAATGAAGAGGAAGATATAGACGGATGTGTAAGAACATTAGTGAAACAAAATTATAAACCATTAGAGATAATCTTTGTAGATGATGGAAGCAAGGATAAAACCCTGGAGATTTTAAGAAAATATAAAAGCATTAAAATATTAAAACAGGATCATAAAGGCCCTGGAGCTGCAAGAAATTTTGGAGTAAGCAAAAGCAAGGGGGAAATTATTGTTTTTGTAGATGCAGATATGGAGTTTAATGAAGATTATATAGAGAAATTAGTCAAGCCTATTTTAGAAGGAAAAACCATAGGAACAAACCATCCTGAAGAAATTGTTAAAAATCAAGACAATATATGGAGCAAATGCTGGGGGAGAAGATTAACTACATTTCAGGGAGACTTTGCAATTTATAGAGCAATAAAAAAAGATAAATTTCTTGAAGCTGGTGGTTTTGATCCGAGTAGGGGTTATGCGGATGATCAGACTTTGTATCAAAAATTACAAGTAAGGCCAATTTTAGCTGAAGGTGCAGTTTGCTATCATAAGAATCCTGGAACATTGAAAGAAGTTTTTTACCAAAACAGATGGATTGGTGAAAGCTATAAAATATTAAAACTTCCTTTTATTAGTTTAATATTTGCAACAATTTTATGGCTGTTAATACCATTTTTAATTATAATCAAAGCAATTAACAGTGTTAAGAATGAAAAACAAATTAAATTTTTATTTTATTATCCAATATTCGGGATATTTAAATACGCAGGATTTATTTTAGGGGTTTATAGAAAAATATTAAAGAATAGGGTAGAAAAATAAACTTCAATTTCATAATGCTTATATAGAGAAAATTTATTTAAGATAGAATGAAACCTACAATATTATTTATAGTGCCCCCAAAGACAAGAAGACCAATGTCTGGTTATATCAGCCCTTTAGTAGATGCTTCTGTTCCTTTGGGAATGTTGCAGATGGCTTCTTTTTTATAGAAAAACCAATATTTTGTTAAATTAATTGATAATCTTGGGGATAAGGAATCAATTCCACATAAGTTTGAGAAAAAAGAAATAATGTATGGAATTCCAGGAGAAAGATTAAAACAAAGGATAAAAGAAATTAATCCAAGCATTGTTGGCATTGGGGGACAGTTTAATGCTCATCTACCGATGGTGCTGTATGTTGCAAGAATAGTGAAAGAAATAAATTCTAAAATCCCTGTTGTTGTTGGTGGTGCAGTAATAAATGATGAAGTTGTTAAAATGCTTAAGGATAATTCACTAATTGATATTTGTGTTTATGGAGAAGGTGAGAATACGATCCTTGATTTAGCCAAATGGTGTGAAAATAAAATTGAATTAAAAGGCATAGATGGAATTGCTTTTAAAAAAGATGGAAAAGTAATAAAAAATAAACCGAGACAATGGAATTTTAATTTAGATGGACTACCATTTCCGGCTTATAATTTAGTAGACATGGAATGGTATTTGGAATTGCCAAAGAAAGGAATTCATTATAGGATTAAAGACGATTATAGAACTATGACAATGATTACATCAAGAGGATGCCCTGAAAATTGCAATTTCTGCGCTATCCATTTGGTAAGCGGTAAAGCATGGAGGTCTTTCTCTCCTGAATATGTTGTGGATCATATGCAACTATTAGTTGAGAAGTATGGTGTTGAGCAGATTCATATTGAAGACGACAATTTTACATTAGACATGAAAAGAGCTGAAAAAATATGCGACCTGATAACTGAAAGAGGATTAAAAGTGAGATGGGATACCCCAAATGGCGTGAGGGCGGATAAACTAAATGAAAACTTAATCATAAAACTAAAAAAAGCCGGATGCTGGAGATTAACTGTTGCGCCTGAGGTTGGGAATCAGGAAGTTTTGGATAAGATAATAGACAAAAAAATGGATTTGAAAATGGTTGAAGAGGCTGCAAGATTGTGCCAAAGGCATGGAATGCCGTTAGTTGCTTTTTTTGTTTTGGGCTTTCCTGGTGAAACAAAGAAGAATTTACAAGAAACTGTGGATTATGCTAAAAAATTAATGAGGAAATATGGGGTTATAGTTGGCGGTGCAATGCATGCTACTCCTTTTTATGGAACAAGATTATGGAAAGAGGTTACTGAGAAGGGATATTTAACCAAAGAAGTTACGCCTGAAGCTTTAGGGCAAAGTTTAAGCGGGAAATCAGGGTTAATAAGAACTAAAGAGTTTACGCCTGAAGAGGTTCAAAGATATAACCAGAAAATTATTAGAGCTTCATTCTTTTATTCTGCTATAAGATATCTTAAACAGCCATGGAGAATTCCTTACAGATTCAGGAATGTTTATTTAGTTAAGTCAACATTAATGAGATTTGTAAAAGGCGTTGACGTTTAATTAAAATTTTTTCTTCCCCACTTTCCTAAAATAGCATCAAATAAACCTATGAAATTCCATTTTATAGTTGAGAATTTTCCTTTAATAATATGTTTTAATGTTTTAAATGGGAGGGCTATAATAAAAAAATAGAGGTAAAAAATAAATTTTTGTGATTTTGTATTAAATTTTTTAACTATTAAAATTCTGTTTCTTATTGAATAATAATCAAATATTTTGCTAGTGCCTCCTTGTGATCTGCTTACCTTATGCCATAATTTTGCTTTTGGTGCATAAAGAACTTTGTAACCCAATGTTTCTGCCCTAAATTGAATATCCATTGTATCATAGAAAAGAAAATAGCGCTCATCTATTCTTCCTATTCCTCTCATTTTTTCTATGTCAAATAATAAGCAGCCACCCCAAACATAATTTACTTCTTTTATATTCTCAAATTGGCTTTTATCTTCTCCACCTATATCTCTGGACAAGCTTCCTTTATATGGGTGATAAGTTCTAGAGACATCCTGCAAGATATTTTTTTCATTGTAATAATAAGATTTTGCACCTATGATGGCAGCTTGGGGATTGTCCAAAGCAACTTGAACCATTTCTTTTAAACAATTTGTATCCAGCTCTACATCTGCATCAAGCATTAAAAGATAGTCAAATTTATTTTTTTCGGCATAGCCCATAGCCTGATTAATACCACCAGATACACCAATATTCTGATTAATTAACAAATTTACTTTTGGAAAGGCTTTTTTTATTGGCTTGTAATCCTCATTTTCTGAATTATCTAAGATTAAAATATTAAAATCTTTGTAATTTAAATTTTTAAGAGATTTTATTAGTTCTATAGCTTCTTTACTGCATCTGTAATTTATTGCGGAGATCAGCACTTTCTTCATAGTCTGGAAGACTGATTAATAAGTGTTTTAAAGCTTTCTAAAGTTGATGTTGAGATGGAAAAGAGAATTAATATATTTGAGCCATATACAGATGAAAGAGAAAGAGAAGCTGTTTTAAGAGTTCTAGGTTCTGGATGGTTTATTGGCGGCAAGGAAACAGAGGCTTTTGAAAATGAATTTAAGAATTACATAGGTGTAAAACATGCTGTTGGCTGCTCTAATGGAACTGCTGCAATATTACTGGCGTTAGAGGCATTAGAAATAAAAGAGAATGATGAGGTTATAGTTCCTTCACATACTGCGTTTCCAACTATAGAGCCTATTTTAAATATTAAAGCTAAACCAATTTTTGTTGAAGTGAATGAAGAGACTTATACTTTAAATGTTGAAGATGTTAAAAGAAAAATAAATGATAAAACTAAAGCTGTTATTGCCGTTCATTTGTATGGACATCCTGCTGAATTAGATTCTTTAAAAAAGATTTGCGATGAAAAAAATATTTATTTAATTGAAGACTGCGCCCAAGCTGTTGGTGCTGAATATAAAAATAGAAAAGTTGGGAGCATAGGGGATGTAGGGTGTTTTTCTTTTTATCCATCAAAGAATATGACTGTTTGTGGCGATGGTGGGATGGTTGTTACAAATAATGAGAAAATAAAAGAGAGTGTTGCTATGCTTAAAAACCATGGAGCGAAGACAAGATATGAACATGCTTTACTTGGTTATAATTTTAGAATAAGTGAAATAGCCTCTGCTTTGGGGAGAGAACAACTAAAAAAACTAGATAATTTCAATGATAAAAGGAGAAGAATCGCCGATATATATCAAGAGCATCTTCCAAAGAATTTAATATTGCCTCAAGAAAAAGAATATGCAAAACATGTTTATCATCTTTATGTGGTGAGATGCAAAGAAAGGAATAAATTAAAAGAATTTTTAGAGAAGAATAATGTAAAATCAGAGATACATTATCCAATTCCCGGGCATATGCAACAAGCAACTCCTGAAGAATTTAAAACAAAATTACCAAAGACTGAAACTATTGTGAATGAAATTTTATCTTTGCCAATGCACACTAAATTAACTGAAGAAGACGTTAAATTTGTTTGTGAAAAGATAAAAGAATTTTATGGCAAGATTTGAACATTTGGAAAAGGAATTATAAATTTACCACCTTTATTGATATAATCCTGCTCTTTGTTCATAATTTCCTTTATATGATTCCATGCAAATACCAGAGCGTAATCAGAGTTATCTTCGTGAAATTTTTCTGGCGTGACTATGGGGATATGAACCCCAGGGTAATATAAGCCTTGTTTTGCAGGAGTATTATCAGAGATATAATCTATTATACTAGGTGTTAATTTACAGAAATTAGTTACTATAGTTCCTTTAGATGCTGCACCATAACCAACAATCCTTTTACCTTCTGATTTTAATTTTTTTAATAAGACAATCAAATCATTTTTATTTTGCTGGACATTTTTATTGAAGCTTTGATAGGCTTTTCCAGAATCTATACCAATATCTTTTTCTTTTTTTAATATTGTATTAACATTCTCTGAGATTTTAATATTTTTATTTGATTTTCTTTTCACATAAAACCGCATTGAGCCGCCGTGAACATTCTGGAACTTTGCATCAAATATTTCCATATTGTATCTTTCAACTAGATTTTTTATTGAGTGTGCTGTAAAATAATAGATGTGCTCGTCATAAAACTGATCATAAGTATTGTTCTCTAATATAACCGGCAGGTAAGGATCTTCAAAAGTAAAAATCCCTTCTTCTTCTAATAGAATATTAATACAACGCATTAATTCATTCAAGTCTGCTATGTTTAGAATTACATTTGCTGAGGCAATTACTCTTGCTTTTCCAAATTTATTAACTACCTCTTTTGCGATAGTTTCAGTTATATAATCTGTTATAGTGTTGATGCCTTTACTTCTGGCAACTTCTGCAACATTATGTGCCGGCTCTATGCCCAGAACTTTAAATTTATTTTTATTAAAGTTTTGCAGTAATATCCCATCATTGCTGCCGATATCTATGACTAAAGAATCTTGTTTTAAGTAAGATTTATCAATTTCATCTGCCCATTCTTTAAAATGCTGCTTCATAACCTCTGATGTTGAAGAGAAAAAAACATAATTCCTTTTTTGATTTTCATCTAGCCTTAAATACATTTCATAGGGGATAATAGTAAACATCTGAACCGTATAACATGAGGGGCAGAAACCTATATCTAATGGGTAGAAAAACTCTTTTTTGCTTAAATCTTCCTTTTTAACCAGAGCATTTGCTATTGGCATTTGGCCTAAAGAGAGAAATTTTATTAGTTCTTTATCACAAATTTTACAGTTATCTGAAGTTATTGGATTTTGAGTCATTTTAACTTGTTTAAAGCCATTTAAATAGTATATAAGGTTTCTGAAGCTAATTTGATTACTATTTTCTAGTTGTTACATACAAAAGATTTAAAAGGAGTAAGTTTAGCTAATTTATATGGAAACTCTAAATTATATGGAAACTAAAATAATTGATGTTTATCCTTTTGATAAAAAACACGACGTGAAGGTTTTCCATAGTGGGATTACGAGGACCGATATTAATTCAAAATTAAGTAAGTATATAGAAGAGAAATGGGCGCTTAAAAAAGGATGGAAAAATTCTTGGATTCCTTTAGTTACAATGATTGAATATTTGCCAGATAATCGTGGCATTAAGATTACTGCACAAGCATTTACTTATGCACAAACACATGGTTGTTTAGAAGCTATAAAAAACAAGGAAGTTTTTGCGCCAAAGGTTGATGGGGTTCCTGCGATAAATAATCTTTCTATAGGGTTAATACCGAGGATTGTTGATCCTGCTACGGGAGAAGTATTTATATTAATTAGCCAAAGAGATAAAGGATTAAGTCATGCTCCTGGTGTTTGGAATTTCAGGGGGGGGTATATGACCTCTCTGCTTTTTGATAGAGATAATTGTGATAAACCAGAATATGCTAGAGATAATAGACTTTATAATATTAGAACTCAAGCAGATTTAAGAATTAGAAAACAAGAATTTGAAGATACTGGTAGGGATGTTGAATTTGCTCCTAATCCTAGTTCATTAGCTTTTGGATTTTATCACTCTTTAGAGATGGAGCTTGGGTGGGTTGCAACTTTTAGGAAGAGTAGAGAATGGATACTTGAGCATGCTAGTGAACATGAAGTTGTCAAAGGTCAAAAAGAACATAGCAAAGAATTATTTATTCCGGCTAAAGATTTAGAAAGATTATTATTAAATCAGGGAGATTTATTAAATGTTGATCCTATAAACTATGAACCTGATGATCCAACCAAAATTATTTTGTTAGATTGTAATGTAGGAGAATTGGTTGGGGGAGCTTTTGAAGAGATAACTGGAAGGAAATTAGATCCTTCTGTTGTTAAACATTTAAGGAAAAAAGGATTAGACATAAGAGTAATGGATACTCCACTAGGAAGTTCATTTACTTTTCCATCCAAATTTTAGTTTCACATAATTTAAAAAGGGTTCAGAACTTATTTTTAAAATGAAGAAAGAACTTAAAATTCCTTCTTTAGAAGGTAAAAGAGTATTAGTAACTGGTGGTTGTGGATTTTTAGGCAGTAATTTAGCAAGAAGATTAGTAAAAGATAATTCTAAAGTAACTTTATTTGTAAGGCCCGGGAAAGATAAAGAGAATATAAAAGATTTTGAAAATAAAGTTGATATTATAGAAGGCGATATCTTAAATTTAAAGGATGTTGAGACAACAATAAAAGATAAAGATTATATTTTTCATTTAGCATGGCAGACTGATCTAAAGAAATCAATGCTGCAGCCAATAGAAGATTTAAAGACAGACTGTATTGGTTTATTGAATATATTAGAATCGTGTAAAATCCATAATAAAAATGTTAAAATTATATTTGCCAGCACAACGACAGTTATTGGTGTAACTGACAAGATTCCTGCCAGTGAAAATCAAGGAACAAACCCTTTATCAATATATGAAGCGAATAAGCTATTAGGAGAAAAATACCTATATATTTATTCAAAAATTCATGGGTTAAAGACAACAGTTTTAAGATTGTCAAATGTTTTTGGAGAGGGCCAGAAGATAGATAATCCCAGCAGGGGTGTATTGAATTTTATGATTGGGAAAACCTTAAGAAATGAACCATTAACTGTTTACGGAACGGGCAATTTTATTAGAGATTATTGTTATGTTCAGAATTATGTTGATGCATTTATTTTAGCAGCTGCAACTGAAAATACAAATGGTGAAGCTTATGTTTTAGGGTCTGGAAATGGCTTAACTTTTAATGAGATGGTTGAGAAGATTAAAAGAATAACAGAAGAATTAACCGGGAAAAAGATTGAGATTACACATATTCCTTGGCCTGATGAAGATAATCCAATAAATAAAAGAAACTTTATAGCAGATTATGGAAAATTTAATAGGGCGACAGGATGGTATCCTAGAATTTCCTTTGAAGAAGGCTTAATGAGGACAATAGAATATTACTACAAAAAAATTAAGTAGTATACAATGTTTCTGAAGCTAGTTTAGTTACTATTATCTAGTTGTTACATACAAAAGATTTAAAAGGAGTAAGTTTAGCTAAATTATATGGGAACTAATGATTATAAGATTGTAAATATTTTTAATGAAAAGGTTGAATTTAAAATTATTGATGAACCACATCAGGCAAAAGGAATGCCATCAAGAGGATTGTATTTCCCAGAACCTAATTTTGGTGAAATAGCTAAACATTATGGTCTTAAACCCGGAAGTTGGAAAGAAAAAATAGTTAATTTAAAAAAACCAAAAGATTTAGTTGATGTGAATCCATTGCTCAGTTGTGATTGGGTTACTCCTCTTGATGTTAAGGCTTTTAGACAGGGTAAAATTAAAATATGCCCTTTGGTTGCCTGTGGGATTGTATTAACGAAAGACAATTACCTAATAATTAATCTTAGAGGCGGAGAGCTAACTGAAGAAGGAAGAAACCTATATGGAAGGGGATTCTTCGGATTGATAGGGGGGAGTGTAACATGGAAAGAAGCTTATAAAAATGGGCCTATAACTGATACGATAGACAATGAATTTGAGGGTGAGCTTGGGTATTTTAATCATAAACCTGGAAAATTAATCGGTGTTGTGGATGCTAATGGTGTTTTACCGGGCTTGAAATTTATTTCAACAATTGAAACTGATGCAACTTTTAAACAACTTGATGAGGCTAATAAAAAATCAAATCAGTTAAGGGAAGAACTATTAGGGAAAGGCATTGGAGAGTCTGAGATTAAAACGGAATTAGAAAGGAAAAGACTTCCTGTTGAGGCATGGGAAAGCGCTATGTTAATTCCAATAAGAAATGATAAAAAAGCAATCGAAAATTTTATTAATGCCCAAAAAAATAGTTTTGTTGGGTCTGCAAGCGGGGGATTAATGATATACGCTCAAACATTAAAGGGAGATTAATTATCACGAAAATGGTTAAACATACAATAGAAGAAATAAAGAAAAAAACCTGGAAGCCAATGAATGGTTTCTTTGAAGTTTTGCTTTTTGATAGGACTACTATATATATAGTTTGGTTGTTAGCTAATTTCACCAAAATAACACCTAATCAAGTTAGTATGTTTGGAGCTTTATTTATACCACTCGGCGCTTATTTTTTCTGGAATGCACATCTTGTTATTGGAGCCATATGTATGTTCATAAATATATTTCTTGATGCAACTGACGGGAAATTAGCAAGGATAACCAACAATATGTCAAAGATGGGGATTATTTATGAAGGTAATTTTGACTTATTAAGGGTATTTTTATTTATTTTAGGATTAACGTTTGGCTATTATGGGGTTATAAATGATATTTCAATATTTTTCTGGGGATTTTTTGCATTATACAGCAATTATTTTTTTATGTTCCTTGGGATTTTTACAATATTCAAAATAAGAGCTGCTGAGGAAAATCCTAAATTAAGAATTTTAGGAGAACCAAAAACATTAAAGCAGATTTCAAAATCAGCAAGAGTAGGATTGGTTGGTAAATTAAAGACGTGGCTTAATGAAAGAAGGCTTGAACTACAGTTTATAACAACAGAACAGGAAATGATTTTTTTTATAATATTCCCTTTATTGGCTGTGTTCTTTGGTTTTGAATATGTAAAATATGGGTTTATTACTGGAAGTTTAATAATGATATTCACGCAATTAGTAAAATATTATTTCTTCTACAAAAGGAATAAACATATAAAATATGAAAGGATTAATCCGTAGAGTTAATTAATAATCTGTTTAATTTTTTCGTGAGCGTCTCTTAAATCATTATCGTCATCTATTTCTGCAAATGGAAACTCTTTTGTGTCAATTACGTGAAAGTCTACTTCTTTCAATGTTTTTCTTAAGGCAGGCTCAAAACTAGTATTCTCCTCATTAAAAATGTTTTTAAGATTGTTAAGATAAGATTTTGCAGCTTTTTCTGAGAATTTATATAATCCAAACGCTCTTCCTTCTGATTTTTCTTTTGGAGCTTCTTTATTGATTGTTACAACCCTGTTATCTTCAAGGATTACTCTGTTCCCGTCTTCAACAAATGCACTAGGGTCTGAATTAATAATTATTGCATTTTCCTTTTCTGAAGAAAGAACTTTTTTTAGGACATCTGAATGAAATATTATATCTGCATGAGACTGTATAAACGGCCCATTGAGATGTTCTTTTGCACACAATATAGAAGTCCCAACATTATATTTGTCAAAATTTTTATTTTCGCAGTAGGTAATCTTCATACCATTAAAGGAATTTCCGATCTTGTTTATTATCAGCTCTTTTTTGTATCCGACAACAATGACTGCTTCTTTAATTCCTGCACTGCTAAAATTTTCCAGCAAATACTCAAGAATGGTTTTATCTCCTATCTTTATGAGACATTTAGGTATCTCAGTAGTTATAGGCAATAACCTAACACCTTTTCCTGCAGCCAGGATTAGAGCTTTATGCATTAAAAAAATTTCCTAAAAAGAGTTTATAAGATTTATGAAGGGTATATACTGAATTAAGTTTGAGTGAAAGAATATGCTGCAGCCAATAACGCAACTGGAACTCTGAAGGGAGAGCAAGAAACATAATTTAGACCCGCTTCTCTGATAAAAAAGATTATGGATTCTGGATCGCCACCGTGTTCGCCACATACGCCTATATGAACATTATTATTAACTTTTCTTGCAGTGTTTACAACTCTTCTTATTGAATTTCCTATACCATCCCTATCGATTGTTTCAAATACTTTCCCGGGCATAGTTCCTAATTTTTCTGCTTCTTTTAAAAATCCCGATAAACCTGAACGGTCAAGCCCAAAATGATATTGAGTTAGATCATTAGTTCCAAAACTTAAGGTTTCTGCTATTTCAGCTAATCTTTTAACTATTGGTTCTTCTGTTGCTCTTGGAACCTCTATCATACAAGCTAAAGAATATTCAATTTTAAACTCTTCTGAAAGCGGGTTTATTATTTTTGAGTCAACATATTTTAATTCATTTGGATCAGCAACCAATGGAATCATTATTTCTGGTTTTACATTTTGAGATTTTGCTGCGGCAAATATTGCTCTAACCTGCATTTCATATATTTCTGGATGGGATATTGCTAATCTTACCCCCCTATAACCCATCATAGGATTTTGTTGGTCTAATAAACGCTTTCTTTTTAATATTTCTTCAGCAGAGATATTTAACTTGCCAGCTAATATTTCTAATTCTTCTTTTGAATCAGGTATAAATTCATTTAATGGCGGATCCAATAGGCGTATAGTTACTTGATAAGGTTTGACTTCATTAAAAATACCTTCAAAATCTTTAACTTGCATAAGATATAATTCACTTAATGCAGATCTACGTTCTGCAGAACTATCTGCCATCAACATTTTTAACATAAAAATCAATCTTTTTTGATCTGTGGTATCAAAGAACATATGCTCTGTTCTTACTACCCCAATACCGTTTGCGCCTAATATTTTTGCAGTTCTTGCTGACAATGGATCATCTGAATTGGATTTAACTACAAATCCTTTTTTATCTAAAATCTTTTTTATAGTTTCAAGAAATCTTTGATAAGCTTTTATCTCTTCAATATTAGAATCATTGATAATTGAGGTTATAATGCCTGGAGTAACTTTGTGTTGCCCTAAATAGATATGCCCATTTTTAAAAGAGATATAATCCCCGGTTCTGACTCTATGTCCTGAAATATCTACTTCTCCATCTTTTATTTTTATGTCTTGGCAGCCGGTTATACAAGGGATACCATAACCTCTTGAAATTATTGCTGCATGAGATGAAACCCCACCTTTAATCGCAATTACTCCCTTTGATCCTCTTATTGAGGGGATATCCTCGGCTTTTGTTTCTTCTTTTAAAAGGATTACTTCTCCATATTTTTCAACATCAATATTAGTTAGTGCGAGTCTTCCACTAGCTGCTCCTGGTGAGGCTGCTTCACCAATAAGTATAGAAGATTCTGGCGATTCTACAAAATCAGGGAATAATTTTGATTCAAATCCAGAGATATCTGCTTTAAATAGAGTTCCTGATTCTAATTTCCTTTTTAAATCTTCTAGATAAGACATACTCTTTGAGTTTTTAAAGGATTTTTAAGTATTGTGGATTTATGATTTTTAGCTGTAAAAAGGGTTAAATTTGATATTCTTGGTTGATACAAATTAGAAAGATACATTTAAATATTTTTCTTTTGGTATTTAATTAATGGTTTATATTAAAAAGATTATTACAAGGGAAGTTTTAGAATCCAGAGGAGAACCTGCTCCTGAGATAGATTTATGGTTAGATGATGGCTCTTTTGGAAGATTTACTGTGCCTGCTGGCGCTTCTGTTGGAGAGCATGAAGCTATTGAGATTAGAGATAATGACTTAAAAAGATATCATGGAAAAGGGGTTTTGAATGTTCTTGGGATTATAGAAAAAAGAATAAAACCTGTGATTATTAAGAAAAATTTTGATACACAAGAAGAACTTGATAAGTTTTTAATTGAGTTGGATGGGAGCGAAAATAAGTCTAATTTAGGTGCTAATTCTATCCTAGGTATAAGTGTTGCTTTTGCTAAAGCCTTTTGTTCCAGTAAAAAAATTCCTTTTTGGTCTTATGCTAATCCTGTAAACGAAAAAAAGGTTATACCAGTGCCAATGATGAATTTTTTAAATGGGGGTGTGCATGGGCAATGGGTTACTGATTTACAAGAATATATGATAATGCCAATTGGCGCAGCTAATTTTAGAGAAGCATTAAGATGGTGTTCTGAAGTTTATCATAGCCTTAAAGGAATTCTAAAAGAGAAGAATTATAGTATAGGGGTAGGTGATGAGGGGGGATTTAGTGTAAGGGAATTTAAAGATAATACAGAACCATTAGATTTGTTAATGCAAGCTATAAAAGAAAGCGGATATGAGCCCGGTAGAGAAATAAGCATTGCATTGGATGCTGCTGCAAGCGCTTTTTATGATAAAAATTTTTCTGATAAACCATATAATCTTAAAAGAGTTGGAAAGAGAGTAAATGCTGTTGAATTAGTTGATTTCTATAAAAGTTTAATAGAAAAATATCCCATAATTTCGATAGAAGATGGTTTAGGAGAGAATGACTGGGAAGGATGGGGGTATATGTCCAGAAAATTAAAAAACATACAATTAGTTGGCGATGATTTATTTGTTACTAATCCAAAAATATTTGGGAAAGGCATTGGTTTAAAAGTTGGAAATTCTATATTAGTCAAATTAAATCAGATTGGAACTTTAAGTGAGACTTGCGAGGTTATTAAACTAGCCATGAAAAATGATTATAGTGCTGTAATCTCTCATAGATCCGCCCAGACTGAGGATCCTGTTGCGGCTCATTTAGCTGTGGCTTTCAATACAGGGCAGATTAAATACGGAAGTGTCAGAGGTTATGAAAGAACTAATGGCTATAATGAATTATTAAGGATTGAGGAGAGTTTAGGGGATAAATGTGTTTATGGGGGGGAGATTGTTAGGAAAAGATTATGTAAATAAATAAAATTTATAAATAAAATATTAATCTATAAATAATATGTTATTCAACTCATTACATTTTCTGATATTTTTTCCAATAGTGACTGCTGTATATTTTAGTATTCCTCATAAATACAGATGGATTCTTTTGTTAATCAGCAGCTATTATTTTTATATGAGCTGGAAGGCAGAATATGTTATTCTTATAATAATATCGACTTTAATTGATTATATTGCAGGGATCATTATATATAATTCGAAAACACAAAGAAGAAAGAATTTATTTTTATGGTTAAGTCTATTAAGCAATTTAGGATTATTATTTACATTCAAATATTTTAATTTTTTCAGCGATTCTTTAAGAACAATTTTACAACAATTCAGCATTCAATTAGACCCTATAACCCTTAAGGTTTTACTGCCAGTGGGGATTAGTTTTTACACTTTCCAAACAATAAGCTATACAATAGATGTTTACAGAGGGGAGATAAAACCACAAAAACATATAGGAATTTTTGCACTTTATGTTTCATATTTCCCACAGCTTGTGGCGGGTCCAATTGAAAGAGCAAAAAATCTATTACCTCAATTTTTTGAAAAACATTATTTTGATTACAAACGAGTAACTGATGGTTTAAAACTGATGCTTTGGGGATTTTTTAAAAAGGTTGTTATTGCAGACAGACTTGCGATCATTGTTAATACAATTTATGCAACACCAACAGATTATAATGGTATTCCATTAATTTTAGCGACTGTGTTTTTTGCATTTCAAATTTATTGCGATTTTTCAGGATATTCCGATATAGCAATAGGTTCTGCGCAGATAATGGGGATCAGGCTAATGGATAATTTTAATAGACCTTACTTTTCAAAATCCATTTCTGAATTTTGGAAAAGATGGCATATTTCTCTTTCATCGTGGTTCAAAGATTACTTATACATTCCCTTAGGAGGGAATAGAGTATCAACTTCAAGATGGTATTTTAATTTATTTGTGACATTTTTAGTTAGTGGATTATGGCATGGTGCAAACTTGACATTCGTTATTTGGGGGGCCTTACATGGCTTTTATGTGATATTTGGAGTAATAACCAAGACCTTAAAAGACAGATTACTAAATATTACCAAGTTAATACAGTTTCCAAGATTAATACAGCTATCAAGAATATTATCCACATTTGTTTTGGTGAATATTGGCTGGGTAATCTTTAGAGCGAATAATGTTTCAGATGCATTTTATATTTTAACACATTTGTTCAAAGGGATTAGTTTTAGCTCTAAGGGTATTATCCCGGGGTTAGACTGGACAGATTTGTTCTTTGTAATTGGAATAATTGCCTTTATGGAATTTGTTCATCTAATACAAGAGCATAGCAGTATAAGACAGTTTTTAGATGGTAAACCTTTGTTATTAAGATGGTTGATTTACCTAATAATAATCTTTTTGATTTTATTATTCGGTAATTTTAATAATACTCAATTTATCTATTTTCAATTTTAGGTTTCAAAATGAAAGACGATAAAATAAAATTTATGAAAAGAGGAAGTCTTTTTATCCTATTTTTCCTAATAATATTTATCGCTTTGAATAATTATTATATCTTAAAAACCTCTCCCGGTTACAATTTGGATTATGCATTTTTTGGGGATTCACATGTTAGGGACGGATTAAACCCAGAATTTATAGATAATTCTTTTAATTTTGGTAACGGTGAAGAGAACTATATTGAAACTTATTATAAAATAAAAAAAATTATTGATGGGGGGATCAAAATAAATAACTTTGTGCTTCAATTAGACCCGCACACATTTTCAGATAAGTTTAGGACAAATAAAGAATTGTCTATAGAAAAGGGACATTATAATAAAGCTATACCCCTAATAGATGCTAAGAAAATAAAACCAGATAACATGGCGCAATTTTTAAAAGTTAACTATCCGATGATAGGTCATGGGCGTGAGTTAATTGCTTATTCCTTAAATCCGCAAGATTCAAACCGTATTGAATCCGGTTGGACTAATAATACAGAAAAATTTAATTTAAAAGATAAGACAGATGTTGCATCTAAAAGATATAACTATTTTTTTTCTAAAACCCCCAACTTACTCGATAACACAACTATAAAATATTTTTTGAAGATATTTGACATTGCAAAACATGAGAATATAGGAATTATCTTTATAAAATATCCTGTAACAAAAGAGTATAATATTGAATTTATAAAACACAATATTTCAATAGAGGATTATTATTCTAATCTGTTTAAAGAAATAAATAAAACTTTTACAAAATATGTTATTCTGGATTATTACGATGACTTTTTTGAGAACCCCGAATATTTTGGAGATTCCGATCACTTAAACAGCCTTGGTTCTAGAGTCTTATCAAAAAAAGTTTGGAAAGAAATTCAAAATAAAAATTTAAAAAAGTAAAAATAGGATCTTTTCAATGATATACCCAAATTGGATAGAGTTAACAATAACTACAAGGATTTAACATTCAGAAGGTATTTAAAAGAAATTTAGAGGTTTTAAATCAATGGAAGAAGCGATTTTAAATGAATTCAAAGATAAAAATGTATTAATAACTGGCGGATGCGGGTTTTTAGGCAGTAATATTGCTCATGCTTTGACTAATACAGGGGCAAATATAACTATTTTTGATATTATGCAGCCGGATGTTCATGAAAATGATGTTTACCACAATATAGCAAATGTGGAAGAAATAAAAGATAAAGTTAAATTAGTAAGAGGGGATATAAGAGATTTTGAGGCTGTTTGCGATGAAGTGAAAGACAAAGACATAATATTTCATTGTGCAGGGCATACATCGCATCCACAATCTTTAAGGAATCCTCATTTAAACTTAGATATTAATTGCAAAGGAAGTTTAAACTTATTGGAAGCGGCAAGAAGGTATAATAATAAAGCAAGAATTGTTTATGTGGCAACATCAACGCAGATTGGGGCAAAAAAAAGAGATATTATTGATGAGGATCATTCAGAGTTTCCAAGAGATATTTATTCTGCAAATAAGATGGCGGCTGAAAAATATCATTTAATTTATAATTATGTGCATAAAATTCCAACTGTTGTTTTGAGAGCAGGCAATACATATGGTCCAAGAGCAGCAATTCATAGCCCGAATTTTGGGGTTATTAATTATTTTATAGGTTTGGCTTTGAAAGGAAAAGATTTAACAATTTATGGTGAAGGACAACAGAAAAGAAGCGTTACATTTGTTGATGATGTTACTGATGCAATTTTAAGAGCAGCTATTAAAAAAGAATGTGTTGGAGAAACAATGTTTATCACAAGGGAAAATAGTTATACAATTAAAGAGATTGCTGATGCTATTATTGAAATATTTAATAAAGGAAAAGTAAAATCAATACCGTGGCCTGAAGAAAGGAAATCTATGGAGATTGGAGATGTTATAATCAGCAATAAAAAAAGCAGGGAATTATTGGGGTGGATACCTAAAACAGAATTAAAAGAAGGATTAAAGAAAACAAAAGAATATTATGAACCTAGGATTGGGAAGTATTTAAAACAATAAATAACGTCGAAACTATGAAAACTGTATTAATAACTGGTGGTTGCGGGCATATAGGCTCTAAATTAATCAGAGAATTAGCAAACAGGGATGATGTTAAAAAAGTCATTATTTATGATAATATGAGTTGTGAGAGATATTGCTCTTTATTTAATCTGCCACAAAATATAGAATATGAGTTTATTCAAGGGGATATATTAGATAAAGAAAATTTAAACAAAGCAATGAAAAATTGTGATATAGTAATACATTTAGCGGCTATTACTAATGCCACTGAAAGTTTTGAAATCAAAGATAAAGTCGAATTGGTAAATTTTAAAGGAACTGAAAACGTTGTAGACTGTGCAATAGAAAATAAAATAAAGAAATTAATTTACCCTTCTACAACAAGTGTTTATGGGCCAATAGATGGATTAGCAAAGGAAGACTGCAAAGAAGATGATTTAAAGCCGCAAAGTCCTTATGCTGAAACAAAATTAAAAGGGGAAAATATTGTTTTAGAAAAGGCAAAACAAAATAATTTGAATGCAACTGTTTTCAGATTTGGAACAATATTTGGAACCAGCCCTGGAATGAGATTTCACACTGCTGTCAATAAATTCTGTTTTTTAGCCTGTAATAATCTGCCATTGACTGTGTGGGATAAGGCGCAGGAACAAAAACGGCCTTATTTAGATTTAAATGATGCGATAAGAGCAATGTTCTTTGCGATTGATAATGAAGAAACAAAGAATGAATTATTTAATGTAGTTACAAAAAACCTTACTGTTAATGATATGGTTAATTCGATTAGAGAGTTTATTCCTGATTTGAAGATTACAATTACGCAGTCTCCTTTACTGAACCAACAATCATATGTAACTGATGATTCAAAGATAAGAGCATTAGGATTTAGTTATACAGGGGATTTAAAAAAATCTATTGGTGAAACTATAGAACTATTGAAGATTAACAAGATTTATAAAAACAGTTTTTAATTAAGAAGAAATGAATCATTTTGCTACTATTTTCAAGAATTTTGGATTATTGAGCGCTTCAGATATTATATCAAGAATTCTTGGTTTTATTTTAATTGTGCTTTTTGCGAGATATCTTGGCGCTGAACAATTTGGAGTGTATTCTTATGTTATAGTATTAACTCTTTTGTTTGGAACTTTAATGGATTTTGGCATGCCAATAATAACTACAAGAGACCTATCTCATGAAAAAGAAAAGACGAAAGATTATTTAGTTACAGGGGGGATTCTTAAATTATTTTTATCTGTTATTGTAGTTTTGTTATTATTAATTGTTACATGGATAATTAATAAACCAGATGAGGTAAACACTTTAATTTATATTGCAAGCATATGGACAGTAATAAATTCCTATGAAAGATTCTTTTTTTCCATATTTCAGGCATATGAAATCATGAAGTATGAGTCGATTTTGGTGGTGATGGCTAAGATTGGATGGCTGATTTCACTTTTAATTGTGATATTCTATAAGCTTGATCTAAGTGCTTTATTTTTATTTTATTTAATAACTGCTATATTTACTTTTATTGTGACTTATTCAATATTGAAGAAAAGAACTATCAAAGAACAAATAAGATTAAAATTTGATAAAAGATTAGCAGTTTACTTATTAAAAGAAAGCTGGCCATTAGCTTTGGGTGTTGGGTTAGTTAATATTCTATATTATTTTGATACTATTATAATGAGCATTTATCAACCTTATACAGAAGTAGGAATCTATAGTGCAATGTATAAGATTATTATTCTAATTGCTGTTGGAAGAAAATTGTTTTCGACTGCAGTATACCCAAAATTAACAAGATATTACAAAACATCTAAAGAAAAACTTTGCGAATTAATACATAAATCCGAAAGATTGTCAATATCCTTAATAGTGCCAATTATGGTAGGGGGATTAATATTGGCCAAGGAAATTGTAATGCTTTTTTTTGGTGAACAATATTTAAGCGGCGTTTTACCTTTAAGAATATTATTTTTTCAATTATTATTTTCATATACAAATTTATTATTTACCCCTTATTTACATGGGACAGGAAGACAAAGAGTTTATGCTGTTGTTGTAGGCATCGGGGCTGTATTAAACACGGTTCTTAATTTTATTTTAATCCCAAAATATAGTATGACTGGCGCTGCTGTATCCACTATAATTGCTTTTGCTTTAATATTCTTTATTGCTTATTTCATTGTAAACAGAGAGTTACATTTAAGGATTTGGTCCTTATTTTTAAAACCAATTATTGCGAGCATACCAATGGGTTTAGTTATTATTACGATACCAATGCATGTTATAGGTTTAGTGATAATAGGTGCTATAATTTATTTAATAACTTTGAAAATCGTTGGGGGAGTAAAGAAAGAGTATTTTCAATTATTTGAATGATTATTTATTTTTCGTTGCCCAGTCAAAATTTATCTCTTTATCATCAAAGGGTATTCTTTGCTCATCTGGGGCCTTAGGATTATATGGTTCTGTCACAAAATACAACATTTTCATAGGTTTATTGCCTAAAACCCTGTAACCATGTGCAACACCCTTCGGAATTGAAATTATCTGTTTTTCTGCATTCTCTCCAAGGTAGATCACTTGTGTTTTTTTATATGTTTTTGAATTTTCTCTTAGGTCATATAAAACAACCTGAGCATTACCGGATAAACAATACCAAAGATCATCCTGTTTTTTATGCCAATGAAATGCTTTTATTACACCTGGCAAAGTAACTGATATTGAACACTGGCCAAATTTATTCAGGATATCTTCATCACTTCTAACTACTTCCATAAAATTTCCACGATCATCTGCATGGACAACCAGCTTCTTTACTTTTATTCCTTCAATTTCACTAAAGTCTGACATTTTAATTTAAGGCCTTTTACTTAGTTTTTAAGTTTTATGTATTAGATTAACTCTGTAAAATGGCTATTCTGACTGGATTAATAGAAAAGCAGTGCATAACATTTATAAACAAAATTTAAGGAAATTGATTTTATGAAAATAGCATTATTAAATCCTGAATCTTATTTTGGAGATCCTCCTTTAGGTTTAGGATATATAGCGGCTTATTTAAAGAAATATTCAAAAGTTCCTGTAGAGACAGGCATATTTGACAAGCAGAATTTAATAGCGGGATTAAAAAAATTTAAACCAGATGTAATTGGGTGCAGTGCTGTAAGCGAGACATTTTATGCTGCGAATGAATTAGCAAAAAAAAATCAAGGAGGAAATTAAAGCACCTTTATTTTTGGGGGGTTTACATATTACATTAGCACCGCATGATTTTAATGATTCAAATTTTGATATTGCAGTTTTAGGAGAAGCTGAAAAGACTGTTTTGGAGATTGTTAATAATTTTGAAGCTGTGAAAAGGTATGATATAAACGTTTTAAAGAAGATAAATGGCTTATTGTTTAGAGATAAGAAAAATGAGGTAATTGCTTCGCCACCAAGAGAATTAATACAAAACCCGGATGAGATTCCATTTCCCGATAGAGAATTATTAAATATGAGATTTTATCTGCAGCCAAGACCCGGAACAAATCATAATCTACAAGTGAGGGCCAGTATGATGACATCAAGAGGATGCCCTTATAGCTGCGGTTTTTGCGCTACAACTGTCTTCTGGAAAAATACTAAAGGAATAAACACAATAAGATATCATTCACCAGAATACGTAGCAAAAGAGGCAAAGTTATTAGTGGATAATTATGGTGTTGAACATATTTTTATTTTTGATGATTTATTTATGGTGGATAAACAAAGAGTAAAAAATATTGTTAAGGCTTTAGAAAATACAGGCATTAGAGGGAAAGTTGAATTTAGTATGCAGGCCAGAGCCAATTTGATTACTAAAGAGATGGCTCATGACCTAAAGGAAATGGGGGTTAAACAATTGATTTTTGGTTTTGAATCTGGCTCTGAAAGAGTGTTAAAGATGATTAAAGGACCTAGTGTTTCACCAAATGTTAATACAGAAGCAATAAAGAACTGCAAAGAAGCCGGAATTGAGGTTCAAGGCTTGTTTATTATAGGCTCTCCCGGAGAAAGAGTTGAGGATTTGCAACAAACTTATGATTTCATTAAAAATAATAATTTAGATTATGCAATGATATACCAAGGATACCCTTTTCCTGGAACTGACTGGTTTAAGTATGCGGTTGAAAAGGATATAGTAAAAAAAGATTACTACACAAAACCACATGACAGATTATGGCTTGGGCATGATTATGAAAGACTATTAACAAAAGATATTTCTGTTGAAGAATTTAAAAAATGGGTGCAGAAGTTTGATGAATTACAAAAAACTTTTGAGAAAAACATTAAAGTCCATTATTTGAAATATAAGAATTTAAGACATTTCTTTAGACCTAGCTTTATTAAAAGATATTTGAGAAGTTATGCCAGCAGATTTATCGTTAATAACAAGATGAAGATAGAAAAGATTAAGAATTTAGTTAAGAAAGAAAATAAAATTGCTGTTGAGCCTGCAGTCAATTAGAGGTTAAGCGATGAAAACCTTTAGAGAAATTAAAAAGCATTTGCCTCACGTTAATAATGAGCTGATAAATATTAAGCTATTTAGGTTTTTAGCTATACCTTTTTTAAGATTATTAATATTATTCAAGGTGAAACCAAATACAGTGAGCTTTAGCTGGTTAGTTATTGGCTTGATTGGAGCTGTCTTTGTGTTTACCGGGAAATATAATTATGCTTTAATTGGGGTGATATTAATACAAATTTCGCAATTTATAGACCAGATGGATGGACCGCTTGCAAGATATTATGGAAAGGCGCATCCTATAGGGCAATATTTAGATAAAACCGGAGTAACGATACACAGAACATTATTATTAACCGGGATTTCATATGGGGCTTATTCTTTTTATGGCAGCGCAATTTATCTTTATTCAGCAATATTAATGCCAATATTTAGTTTAGGCGGAATATTTCTTAAAAGTTTACCATTTATTTTAAGTTACCAGAACAAAACCAAGATTAAAGAACCAATGAAACAGCTATACCAAAATAAGATTAAAGATTATATTTTAGAATTCTTTAGGCCAACTAATCCATTGAATATAACATTATTTGCTGCAATTTTTGGATTTTTGTATGTTTTAGCACTGCCTTATACTGTTTTTATGTTTTTATATTTCCTTTACCAATTTTTAAAGTCTTACAAAATTATTAAAAATTTTTAATCCCTGTTACTGTGAAATCTGCTGCAAATAAATTTGTATTTGATAATAATACAAGCAAAGGATTAAAGATCTTTATTTTGTTTAAGAATTTAGACCATGACAAGCCCCAAACACCCATTTTCCTGTATTGTATATCTGTGAAGCCTAATTCTTTATAGATATTTAATATATCCTCTAATAGTATCGGCTTCATATCAACTAAATCTTTTTTTCTATGCAAAAACATCATTAATCTTGTAAATGTAAATTTTAACGTATTTGGCCATGAGGTTATTAAGATTCCATCCTTTTTTAATACTCTGGACATTTCTTTTATTACATCTTTGTGATTTTCAAAATGCTCTATTAAACCAAAAGAGTATACAACATCAAGAGTATTATCTTTGAAAGGGATTTTCCTTACATCTGCTTTTTTAATTATGGCTTTAATATTATATTTTTCCATGAAAGATGTTGTGTATTCCACTGGCAAGAGGTCTATACCATAAGGCTTCATTTTTAATTCTTTACTAAAACAGATTAACCATTTACCCGGAAAACAACCACACTCCAATATTTTACCATTAACCTTATCTTTACATAATTGTTTTATGAAATTCACCTTTTGTTCCTGATGCAATGTTAATGGCGGAATGGATAAATCCTTATTTTTCCAGAATTCCTCCCAGTTTCTTTCTATCATAAACAAGGGGTTTTTTTATGGTATATAAGATTATAGCTTGGATTTTTTTATAGTGTAGAAAGGTTTATAATAATCAAAGGTTATTGATTGCATATGGTTATTAACTATAAAAAGATATACAATAAGTATTTTTTAATGGCCGCTTTTTTAGTTGTATTATATTTAGCTTACTTAATTATCAAGCCTTATTTAATTTCTATATTCATGAGTGTTGTTATGGCTTATTTACTATACCCGATATATGAATGGCTGAGAAGAATAATAAACAGCCAGAGCATAAGAGCAGTGATTATGATAATTTTGGTTTTATCAGGAATAGTATTGCCTGCTTTGCTTGTGATTGATACTTTCTCTGAAGAAACTGAAAATATATTGAGAACATTTAATGCTGAAGATGTTTTAAAGGGTGTTGAAGATATATTAAAGTTAATACCATCAAAACCATTTTATACATATATTGATAAGGCAATTGATATATCCTCTTTATATCTCTTAAAGAAAGCAAGAGATTTGATATTGGAACTGCCTAAATTGGCTGTTGCTTTTTTTATTTTTATGTTCTCTCTTTATTATTTTTTTACACATGGAAAGGATGTTTTTTATTTTATAATTCCTTATTTGCCATTAACAAGATTACATAGAGAAAGATTTATTATTGAAATTAAACAAACATCACATGCAATAGTGTATGGGGTTCTGCTTGGAAGTGCTTTGCAAGGAATAATCAGCGCTGTAAGTTTTTATATATTTGATGTAAAAGCGCCTATATTATTTGGGTTTATTATTGCAATTGTTGCTGCTTTGCCAGGAATAGGCCCCGCAATAATCTGGCTGCCAATGGCGATTATTAAATTTTTATCAGGTGAATATGGAAATGCAATTGGGATATTTTTAGTAGGATTAATCGTAATTTCCTATATTGAAGTATTTTTAAGACCTAAACTAATAGGAGAAAAAAGCGGGATACACCCCGCAATTATATTAATCGGTATTTTGGGGGGTTTTCAAGTTTTTGGATTTGCGGGATTATTAATGGGGCCATTAGTTTTATCTATACTAAGTGTTTTCTTTAAGATTTATAGTGTAAGAGGTGATGTTAATGAAATTAAAGGTGAAGAAGATTAGCCTTAATACTGGCGGGCCTTTTGTTGCAGTATTAAATGAAGATGATGCAGAATTATTAGATGTGAGAGCATTAGACAGGGTTAATATAAAGGGGATAGAGGCCATTGTAGATATTTCAAAAGAGAATCATAAAACAGCAGTTAATAAGGGAGAGATAGGGGTTTTAATTGAATTATTTGAAAATTTAAAATTAAAAAATGGAAGTGCGGTTAATATAACTCCTGCTAACAAACCTGAGAGTCTGGTTTTTATAAGAAAGAAATTAGATGGGGGGAAATTAAAAGATAGAGAGATAAACGTAATAATAAGAGATGTAGTAAAAAACAGATTAAGCGAGACTGAATTAACTTATTTTGTTTCTGGCTGTTATACTCATGGATTAGAAATGAATGAGGTAGTAAATTTAACTAAGGCTATAGTTGAGCATGGGGGGGAATTAAAGTGGAATAAAAAAATTATATTGGATAAACATTGCGCTGGGGGATTAGCAGGGAACAGGACAAGCATGATAATTGTTCCTATAATCGCTGCTGCAGGATATATAATCCCTAAGACAAGCTCAAGGGCAATTAGTTCTGCCAGTGGAACTGCTGACACTGTTGAGGTATTATGCCCTGTAAGCTTTAAGGTTAATGAAATTAGAAAAATTATTAAAAAAACAAATGGATGTTTAGTATGGGGTGGCGCAATTGGAATGGCAAGCGCTGATGACAGATTAATTAAAATAGAAAAGTTATTGAGTTTAGATCCGAGAGGCTTATTGTTAGCCAGTATAATGGCAAAAAAAATGGCAGTGGGTGCAACACATGTTTTAGTTGATATTCCCTGCGGCAAAGAAGCTAAAATTAAAGATATGAAAGAGGCTTTAAAATTAAAAAGGCAATTTATAGAATTAAGCAAAAGATTAAAGATAAAGACAAGAGTAATAATCACGAATGGAAGCCAGCCAATTGGAAATGGCATTGGGCCTAATCTAGAAGCTAGAGATGTTATGGATGTATTAAAAGGGAAGGGGCCTTTAGATTTAAGAGAAAAGTCTTTACATATGGCCGGAATAATGTTGGAGATGGCAGGAGAGAAGAATGGCTTAGAAAAGGCTAAAAAGATATTAGACAGTGGGATGGCTTATAAAAAAATGTTGGAAATTATTAAAGCACAAAATGGAAGAGTGAAAAATGCTTCCCGCATTAAGTTGGGGGAATATAAAAAGGAATTCTTTGCTGAAAAAAGAGGGATAGTCCGGAGAATTAACAACAACAAAGCCAATAGCATAGCGAGGATTGCTGGAGCGCCTGAAGATAAATTTGCAGGGATATTGTTAAATGTTAAGAGAAATATTAAAGTTAATGCTGGAGAATTGATTTTTACTATATATTCCTCTAACAAAGACAGATTAAGATATGCAAGTGACAGTTCTGACAGCTTTATTGAGGTGGAATAATGAGTAGATATTATTACTTTTTAATAGTTATTGAAAATTTTATCAAAAATCTGTTTTCGAAACATTTATATATCCCTTGAATTTTAAATCTCTAAAAGTTCAATAGCATAATAAACTTCAGATTTAAAAGGAGGAGTCCAACATGAATAACAAGATATTTTTTTCGATAATAATAGGTGTGTTTTTAATGATTTTAGCAAGCTTTTCTGCTTCTGCTTTTCTTAATAATACAGCTATTGTAGGTTTTGTAGCACCGATAAATAATAGTATTTTAACAGGAACCGTAACATTAAACTTTACAATAAATACA
>JAHFIJ010000045.1 GCA_023246445.1 Candidatus Woesearchaeota archaeon | reverse complement strand
TTAAAGGCATTTTTTACATCTTATGTTTTTTTAATACCATTAGGGATGTTATTTTACTCTTTAATCATCTTACTAATAAAGAAAAATGAAAAATACGAAAAATTAATCTCAGCTAAAATTCCAGTTAGTATTGCAGCATTAATAATCACAATTGTTTTGGGGGCTGTTTTTATGATTTCTATTTTAGGATTTAATAAATTTTCAGGGGAAATAATAGGATTTATTTCAAAACTATCCACAGAGATGACTCATAGATGGGCAATTACAGTAGCAGAGAATAAACAGCCTTCATTTCAGGACTGGAAAGGCAGCTACACTCTCAGTTATATTACGATATTTATGCTTGGAGCCCTGCTTCTCTTTTATAACACTTTTAAAAACATAAAACCTTTGAGATACAAATACCCCATAATATTTGCTGTCTTTCTTCTTACGTTCACACTCTCAAATTATTCTGAATCGTCAATATTAAATGGAAATACGCCCTTTTCAAAACTATTCTATTTTGGTGGTGTAATCTTGTTCGTAATCGTATCAATATATTTCTATTTAAGTCTATACAGGAAAGACAAAGAAGCATTTAAAGAATTCAATCAGATTAAGCCGGAATATTTTTTAGTAATTATATGGTTCTTAGCCATGATAGTGGCTGCGAGAACCTCAGTAAGATTCCTTTTTACTTTAGTTCCGCCAATAACAATTATGGGCTCTTATTTTATCTCAGAAATCCATAATTACATTAAAAATTTTAAATACATTCCAAATAATAATTTAAAATTAATCATATCTTTTATCTTTTTAATTCTTATATTATTTATCCCAGTAAACGGAAGTTTCTTGTTTTTTACAAAAAATGCTTATGGGATGGCTAAAGGCGTTGGTCCAATCTATAATGTCCAATGGCAGCAGGCAGGAAAATGGATAAGGGAAAATACAACCAAAGATGCAGTCTTTGCACATTGGTGGGACTATGGTTATATGGTTCAGGACGGTGCAGATAGAGCAACAATAACTGATGGTGGAAATGTAATTATTTATTGGAATCATTTGTTAGGAAGGCATGTCTTATTGGGGCAAAATGAAACAGAAGCTCTGGAATTTTTATATGCCCACAATGCAACCCACCTTTTAATAGTTAATGAGGAAATCGGTAAATTCCCAGCCTATTCCAGTATTGGTTCTGATGAAAACTATGACCGCTACTCTATCTTAAGCACTTTTGGATTAGATCCCAGCCAGTCAAAAGAAACAAGAGACGGAAATCTATTGGTTTATAGAGGCCAATCTGTGATAGATCAAGATTTTGTAATAGATGACAAATTAATCCCTGAGCAGCAGGCAGCAATTGTGGGATTCGTAATAGAAGTAAAAAATATCAGCGTTAATGAAACTAAAACCGCATCATTTAATCAGCCAAAAGCAATTGTTTATTATCAGGGAAAACAAATTGAAGTTCCTGTAAACTGTATTTTCCTGCAAAACCGTATTGAAAGATATCCAAAAACAAAAAACAGTTTTGATGGTTGTATAAGATTCACGCCAGTATATCAACAGGCATCAGATGGCTTAAATGTAAACGAGCTTGGTGCTTTCATATATTTATCCCCCAAAGTTTCAAGAACATTATTTGCTCAGTTATATCTTCTAAATAATGAAAAAGAATGGTCTAACTTCAAAAAAGTCTACGATCCCTCTGTAACCCCAAATAATTATGATGTCTGGTCTCCATTAGGGGTATATAATGGGAATCTTATAGGTCCGATTAAAATATGGGAAATCTCCTATCCAAAAGACATTAAATTTAAGCCTGAATATTTGGAAACAAGATATACAAATCCAGGGCTTGAAAAATCAAGATAATTCCAAAAGCCCACATAGAAAGAATAAAAAAAGTTTATGAATAGAACAAATAATTAACAAAACTTTTAAACAGCATAAAAATACGATTCTCATGATTAAATTCTCAATTATAATCGCTTTGGCGCCTGAAAGAAAGATTTTAGTATTAGACAGCATAAAGAAATTAATATATCCTAAAAACAAATACGAAGTAATTGTAAAAATAAGCAAAAGTGCATCAAAAAACAGAAATGACGGCTCTAAAGAAGCAAAAGGAAATATTTTGGCATTCATAGATGATGATTGTGAAGTTCCGGAAGAATTCCTGAAAAATGCAGAAAAAATATTTAATGAACATCCGGAAATTTCAGCATTGGGTGGCCCACAATTGACTCCCGAAAATGATACTTTCTTTGGGAAATCAGCAGGATTAGTAATACAAACCTTCTTATCTTCGGCCTTTATGTATAAAAGATATAAAAAATCAAAGTTCTCTTTAAACGCTTCTGAAAACAATGTAACCACAGCAAACTTCTTCATTAAAAAAGATGTTTTTAAAAAGTTAAATGGTTTTGATGAAAAAATATGGCCCGGAGAAGATACTAAACTATTCCTGCAATTAATACAAAAGGATTACAAAATTGCATATTCCCCTGAAATTTATATTTATCACAAAAGAAGAAAAAATTTTAAAGAATTGTTCAGGCAGCATTATAATTATGGCTATGTAATGCGATATTTAAATCCCAGATTAAAATTCAATTTGAAAACTTTAATATTTTTATCTCCTTCCCTATGGTTCGTTTACACCTTATTGACACCTTTATTATATTTTATCAATAAATTGCTGATACTACCCTTGCTATTATATTTATTTTTAGTTATTTCAGATTCTCTATATTTAACAATAAAAAAACCATTGGCTTTCCCCTTATTTCCATTAATATTCTTAATAATCCATTACTCTTACGGTTTAGGGTTTTTGATAGGCAAAATTAAAAAAGAGTAATATATATAAACCTAAAAATTATTATATCTTTATGCAAAAAAGAGGTCAAAGCACTTTAACTGCAGTAGTTTTTATAATTTTAATTTTATTATTTAGTGTTGTAGTTATTGCTAATGAAGAGATAGTAGTGAAATATAATCCTACTACAAGCCAGTTTGAAACTATCCATCCCAGTATACTTAATTCTCCAATAAGTTCTAAAACAGTTAGAACAAGCCTACAAATTGATCAGAGTGATGAGTAGGGTAAAACACTACCTCTTGCCACCATTGATAAAAGTTTATTAAGGGAAGGGTATAAGGGAGTTATAACAAAAACAGAGGGTGGGTGGTTTTTAACTTTAAAGAATAAAGACGACAAAGAGTTAAACCCAAAAATATTTTTAGACAGTGGTAATATTGCAGATATAAACAAAGCAAGAAATGGAGAGATTCTAATAAAAATAAAAAATGGGGCTTCTAATATTTTTAAACAAAAACTGATAAACAACAGAGAAAATGTTTTGGGATCTTTGGGATCATTAGGTGAAAATATTGATAAGGGGATTGATATTAAAAGTATTACTATCAAAATTAATAAAGAGGGGAGGAATACTATTTTAGTTAATGGTAAAGAATTAAACGAGGAAGAAGATATATTCAATTTATTACCAGTAAACATTCGGGGGCTTGTTACCGATCGTGTCATTAAAAACAACGGGGAAGCAATCTACTATATAAACTTAAACCAATTAATAAAACAAAACCAATTATCAAGGGAAAATAGAGCAAGTTTAAAAGAAATCCTGAGAAAAGAGGGGGTAAAAGAGGGGGTCTTTGATAGGGCAAATGTTCTCAAAATCAGCAGGAATAATGGAAAAATAGTTTATGAAATCATAACGACGGCGGTTACAACAAAAGATGAGGGGATAGTAGGAACAAAAGATGGTGGGATATTAACTACAAAACCAGAAACTCAAAAAGATTTTAAAAATATTAAAGAAAGTGTGAACTGCTCAGCCCTAAAGGGACTGAGCGTCAGTAATTAGCCACTCAATTAAATTGAGTTAGCAAAGTTTGTTGCTTGTTCTTGTAATATTGATAATCTACTGCTTTCCAGTGCTTT
>JAHFIJ010000044.1 GCA_023246445.1 Candidatus Woesearchaeota archaeon | reverse complement strand
ACCATATCTAGCAAAACCTCATACAAAGGAGCATTTTTCCAGGTCCATTCCTTAATATCTTCCTGCTTTTTTCCGGTTAAATACAAATCTATAATATCCTTAAAAGTAATCCCCTTTCTTTTCATAAATGGGACAGATAAAGCCCAGTTTTCTCTTGCAGATCCAAAAGCAACACTTCCATTATTAATATCTACCTTCCATCTTTCTTTAAATTCCGGCTCTACAGTTCTCTCAATTAATTGATTAAATTCCAATACTAATTTCAATAATCTTTGCTGCATCTGCTCTGGCGTTAATTTTAATTCATTTATCAGCCTGTCAATCTTATTAATAAACAAAACAGGTTTTACTCTCTCTCTTAATGCCTGCTTTACTACAGCTTCAGTCTGGGGCATTATTCCTTCTACTCCACAAACCAGACATATAGTTCCATCAACAGCTCTCATTGCTCTTGTTACATTGCCGCCAAAATCAACATGCCCAGGTGTATCAATTAAATTAATTAAATATCTTTCACCTTCAAAAGAGTGCACCATAGAAACATTTGCAGCATCTACAGTCATTAATCTCTCCTGCTCATCTGCATGCTGCCATGTTGCCATTCCTTCTTCCAGTGAGCCAGCAGCTCTTGCGCTCATATAACCTGAAGCCGCCAATAAATTATCTGTCAATGCTGTCTTGCCATGGTGAATATGCGCACTAGTGCAGACATTTCTGATTCTAGCCTGAGCCTTCGTCAGTTCCTTCAATTCTTTTATCTTTTCTTCTTCTCCCATTTGTATCTACCAAATTAAAACTTAAAACATCATTTTTAAGCTTTTTCTTTTGCTAATTTTTCTTATAACACTTCAAAATAGTTTTACATCATAAGTTAACTAATAATAGTATTTAAATATAAGTTATGATATCTATATTAAAACATAAATTAAAAATTTTACTAAGATGAACTATCCAGAAACTCAATATGGTATGACTTCTACCCAAAGTCCTGATTTATTAATTCCTAGGTTGGAATATCTTAAACCTGATGCGAAGAGTAATAAACAACCTACCCCCACATATGATACTACTATTTTTAAAATTTCTTTTTTAATCAATAACCCAGAAACAAAAACAGGAGCGTTATTAGTTCTTGCGCATATGTTACATCTAAGAGCAGGAGGCACCACAGTTGAAGAAATTCTTAATAATTATCGAGTAAATGGCTCAGTTGACTATAATCCCGATAGAAGAAATCTAAATGCGGCTGAAACACAAGCTGTAAATCTTATGCAATCTCGAAATACAACTACCGGTGCATATTCTTTATTGGAATTATTAAGAATGGTGAAAAAAAATAATTTAGACATTGACGGTCTTCTGGAAAGAGTCCTGTTAGAAATTCCGGAAGTAGCAGAAAGGTTTACTACAATGAGAGAATATAAACCCAATAGAAGATAAAATAATAGCAGTAAATAATTCATTACAAACCAATACCTAATAACGTTTTTAAAAAGTTCACACTCCTCTTTTCTTCGGCATTGGTCTTCTAATTGTTATTGGCAGTAAACCAGTATCAAATTCTTTCTTTGCAATTTCTATAGGGCTGAACATTATTTTTTTCAATTCATCCTTAGCCATTTTTATCAAAAGAGGTGCACCCATTGCTATCTGCAAAGCCCTTGCCCCTATAATCCTTGCCTTTTCATATTTTGTGTATTCCATTTTTCTTATCAAAAAATTTTTATAATAATTTTCTTAATTCTTTCCCTTTTTCAATTGCAATCTCTACCATTTTTTCTACATCTTCAACACTTAACTGAGAATTTCCACCCTTCTGCATTGCACATATCTCTCCATCTTCTGTTGTTGTTATCATTAATCTTGAATCTGAAGCCTTTTCTTCATTTATAGTTGGGTCTATCAAATATTTGCTTCCAATTTTAAAAACAGTAATAGGAATCGGTATTTTTTTTAATTTTACCTGTTCAGTATGCTCCTTAAAATCTATCTTGTCGGTTTTCTTGTCATATTTAGGAAATTTAGCATCCTTTAAAGCAGCTAAAGCAACCAAGCCAATTGCATCTGATAAATTTCCATTATCATTCACGCTATAAACATCTATTAATATAATCCAGCTCTTCTCCCCCTCTTTAATGCATAATTTTTTCAGATCAACTGCACGAGATTCTCTTATCCCTCGGTCTACAACACTTCTTGATAGCTCAATACTCTCAATAGAAGGTGGGCCAGATTCAAACTCCGGCGAAGATAAAGGCAATAATTCAACATTAGCCTGTAAGGATCCTTGATCAGGCGTATCTGGGTAAGGGGTTCCAATTTCCATTTTAATTCCTGCAATTACTTCTGTGTCTCCAATACAAACTCTTGCACTCCCCTCAGCAGATTTAGCGCTAATTCCATATTCTATTTTAATGGGTTTTCTATATTCTAAATAACCCCTTCCATCTTCTCTTTTCCCTGCATTCACCAATCCTATAATATGATTTTTAATTAAACTCATTCTTCCACCTTATATTTATTTTTTAAAGCTGTTTTTTGAATTTCATATATCTTCCTGCATGCTTCTTTCCCCATTTCTAATGCCTTCTTCAATTGCTCTTTATTCGTAAAACCATCACATTGCAATAAAGTTACTTCACCTGCTTTCGGCATAAAAGCCATTGGCATGTCACACATTCCATCTTCATAATCCTCTTCTTCCTTATCAACATCAATTACAATCTGATTATCTATGATACCAATGCTAATCGCTGAAACTAAATCCTTCATTATAAAACCTGCATCAGCCAATGCCATTGCTGCAGCTGTTATTCCTGCACATCTTGTCCCGGCATCTGTCTGTATTAATTCTATAAAAACATCTATAACAGTTCCCGGAAATTCTTTTAAATTCAACACTGGTAATAATGCTTTTTCAGTTATATGTGAAATTTCCTTGCTTCTTCTGCTTGGGCCTGGTTTAATTCTTTCTCCGGAGCCAGAAAAAGCCATCATATTATAATTACACCTTAAAACACCCTCTTCTGGATTTTGTAAAAATTTAGGATGCAACTCTCTTGGACCATAAACAGCAGCTATCGCAATAGTTTTCCCAATCCTAAACATTGCACTTCCATCTGCTCTCTTAACTACTCCAACCTTAGCCTCCATTGGCCTCATTTCATCAAATTTTCTTCCATCAAATCTTTTCTTATACATTTTCTTCTCCATTTTTTAGTATAGGTTTTTTCTCTAAAACAATAGCTTTGGTCTTATCAATAGAAATGTTTTTGCCTTTCAGTTTATCATCTAAAAACTTTTTGACAATCTCAGTTAAGCCATGTTTATGGGCATTAGCTTCTATCATTTTTATAACTTCAACAGCAATTAATTCCATCTCAGGATCTTGTGCTAAAATATGAACCTTCCCATTTTGGCCAACAGTTATTCTTGTGTTTGTCATATCTTTTATCATCATTATCATACTGCCCTGTTTTCCAATAACTCTTGGAACCTTAGTGGATTGTATATCAATTAATCTCCCTCTTGTTAATTTCATTAAGCCAGGTCCTTTGGTAGTCAAATCAGCACTTTTAACTCTTGTAACATTAAATATCTTGGCAACTATTATATCCCCTATATTAAAATATTGTGTTAAGTCAGCCCCTCTTTCTATAAATTCAGAAGTAGCATCTTTTAATCCCAGCATAGCATCTTTTGCACAGCCTATATCTATAATCCACCCGCTGAAAGTTATATCTGTTACTTTTCCGATAATAGTATCTCCCCTCTTAGAAGCATATCTCCCGGACAAAGGAACAACTCTTACTAGCCGGTTATCAATCTGAATCATTCCTACTTGGCTTGCTATTATATCCTCTTTATCTCTATAAGCCCCACCAGCAGGCAGAAAATCCATTCCTGTAGCCAGAATTTCACCTGGAACCACAATATCCCTTTCTTTTGCTAATATTCCCATTTTTCTTCTCTCGACAAAAAATTAATTGCAATTATCCTTTTTAAAGCTATGTTTTTTGAGTAACTGGTTAGCTACTTAGGGTTTGCCTAAGTAAGCTATATGTATTTAGCCCTCTTAATCTCCATGTGGCTAATACTGACATTATGATCCCCATTACCATTGCACCTTTTTCTGTCCT